>JAJRSY010000174.1 GCA_024278565.1 Bacteroidota bacterium | reverse complement strand
TCCGTACAGTTATTGCCATCAACTACATCAATGGTAACGGTACGTGCCGTTGTTAAAAACGGAATGTCATAAGTAGTACTACCAGTAAAACTACTGCCATTGAAACTATATGAATAGGGTGCCGTGCCACTGCCACCCGTTGAAACGGTTATAGTTGCCAGCCCTAAATTGTTATCGGAGGTACAGGTAAAAGCAGATACGGTTGGTGCCGTTAGTTGTAATATTGTTGGTTCACTGATACTTTGTGTCAATACCTGTACACAGTTTTTTGAAGACCGTATGTTTATGGTATGCGGACCACTTGCCAAGCCGTCAAAGATATTTGAAACTTGGTAAATACCACCATCTATACTATACTCATAGGTAACATCAAGATTGTCAGCTGTCGGGTTTTGGCCAACAACTATTTTACCATCATTGGCACCGTTACAGGTAACAGATTCTGCCGATGCTATGATGAAATCGGGATCAACAGGTGTAATCAATTGAAGAGCTGGAGAGTCTTGTGCCGGACACCTATCGGCCGGCAAGATTTGTGGATCAATATCGGTTACCGTGTAGATATAGTTTACCCCAGAGGTCAATCTATCAAAAATACCTGATGTGTTGGTTTCCTCTCCTGGTGCGTACGATGCCGGAACCGGGCTAATGGTAAACTCGAACATACCTGAACCGCCATAGGCAGAAGCCAACATTTCACCATTATCAGGGTTTGCCGTATCACAATCAGCCGTTTTGGTGATTTCTGATGTCGCTACCATTTGAGGGTAAATAAAGATATTTTGGGTGTCAGAGCACCCGTTCTCATCGCGTACTTCCAAGGTATGGTTTCCTGGGCCCAAATTAGCGATATTTGATGCTGTGACCTCACCGTTCCAGATATAATCAAGGGCTCCTGTACCAGGAGTGGCAAGTGTGGCCACGATATTGTATATTTCAGTGGTCGACGTACATCGGTCGGTAACATCGATTTTATCTATGGTCGGTTCGCTGTCTTTGGTTATGGTAATGGGTGTTCCCAAGCCAACAATGCAGCCACCGCCATCACGTACATATACTTGATATATATTATTGGTGCCATCGTAGGCCGTGGGCATTACCTCTTTAAAAGGATCGGATCCCCATTCCGAAGCAGGCAAGGTTGCTGGGTCTGCGCCATCTACTACAAAGGCATATTCATAAGGGTGCCAATTTTGGTGCAGTTTGTTGCGTCTGTTAAAATAGCGTTCTTGATCCCAACCTCCAATAGCCTTGACCGCTATTTGGGCACCTATATTACAGGTGGCCGGCACATACCGATCTAAATTAATCCGTAACCTACTTTTTGGACGGTGCACCAAAAACCTGTTGCCTGATCTACAACCAGATTCTGTAGTGACTTCAACTACGTACCAAGCTCTTCTTAGGCCAGTTAGGTCTATTACAATATCACCTCCCGTGCCCCCGTCATTTGCCGTTCCACTTCTTCTAAATAAAGGTATCCAAGGATGGCTGTCATGTACCGCTCCACGGTCACTTGTGTGCCTGATGGTCCAGCTAACGGCCTGGACACCGTCAGGAGTAACAGGGTCATCACCGGCATTTTTGACGGTAAACCTAACTTGGCCATCACTACCCGTATAGCATGATAAACTTTGAGGTGTTGAGATAACATCAATATTGTTATTGGGTGCCTCAGGGGCATTTACCCTTCCTAGATAACGCCAGCGTTGGCATCCTGTATTGGTATCAAACAACACGATAGCATAACTTACCCCAAATAAAAGACCACTGACCCTGAAATCCCTTTCAATACCATTTACGTCTGTATCTTCGCCAAAGGCTTCATTTTCAGCTGGGTCTTCAAAATCCCTCCATCCTGGGGGGTTGTTCTCATCATAAGGCCAGATACGATATCTAAACGGCCCTACTAAATTGACCGGATCCCCGACCTCAACTTGAAAAGTGGCACCGTTGGCACAAGATTGATCTAGATCTGCTTGGGCTCTTTGAACCCACGGAAATGGTGGTTGCTCAATTTCGTACAAAGGGGATTCATAAATACACCCATTTTCATCAGTAATCTCAACATAGAAATGGTGGGGCCAGTACATTCTGATATTATAACCAGAAGGAAAAGCTGACATATCAACATTGTTGTACTCTCTATATGTCCAGTATCGTGCGGTTCCTGCTGCATGTGCGGCGGGACTACTGACCCTAATCAATTTAATGGTTACGAGACCCGTGGCGTTCTGTACGTTTGTGATATTAGTATTTCCCCAACCAGTTCCACTACCGGGAGGTGGGTTACAAGTAATATCGGTATGGGTGACATCTGCTGTAATTGCCGCTTCTGCGCCAACAATTGCCTGTACATCGGTTAGTTCGCAACCCAAGGCATCCCTAATTGTATAATTATACGTTATTGCATCTAAACCCGAATAGAGTGTTTGGGCAGTAAACGCACTACCATTAAAACTATAGGTAAATGGGGGTGTGCCACCGATAGCGACCAGTTCGACCGAACCCGTGCCGTCTTTTCCACAGGCGGTGTCGGAAATATTATGGTTTGAGGTCAATGTTGGTGATTCGGTTACGATCAATGGTTCGGTTATAGTTTCACAACCTTTGCTATCGGTCACCCGAAAGGTATAGTTACCTGCAGTACCTGTTGAATAGGGCATGGTAGCGGTACTATAGGCACCACTATTCAAACTGACCTCATAGTTGTAGTCGGGATCAGGATAACCCTCTTCTGGGGTCACTGAAATTATGGCATCGGGTGTTGCCCCACAACCTAAGGGTTTTGTGATTTGTGCGATGGCAAACAACTGCCCTGAAATTTTGGTATCCGCCACTATGGTCTCACAACCATTGTTTCCAATGACCTTTATGACATAGTCGTCGGGGGTAAGGTTGCCAAGGGTAAAAGTACCCCCTGTTATGGGCAATGGTGTTCCGTTATTTACGGTATAAAAATAAGGTGCTTCCCCTGCTGAGACATCGATCTTGAGTTCACCTTTAGTGGTGGTCGAATAACAATAATTTGAGGCAGCGGGGTCTACGACCGAAGTAGGGCCGCCTTGGTCGATAAGGTCAAAAGTCGTAGTATCCAACAAACAACCATTGACATCGGTTACACGAATGGTATGTATGCCTGCCTGAGTTAGACCAGATATTGTATTGCTGCTTTGAGGTGGTGTTATTGTATTATCAGGTTGTTGTACGGCATAGGTGTAATTGCCCCATCCGCCAGAAGCAGTTATTGTCACACCGCCTGGCGTACCACAGTTCATGTTAGCCACCGTAAAAGAGTCTATGGTCAAAGCGGCTGCAGGAGCTGCAACGGTTACTGTTTCTACTTTCTCACAAGGGCCTGAGGTGTCACTGATACGCAAGGTATAGGTGTCTGCCGGAAGACCTGATATGGTAATTGGCGATGTTGTTGCATTTGAAACACCAAAAGCTGTTGTTGCTCCGGTACCATCCTCCACTACCACACTGAACGAAGTGTTGAAATTATCGACGGATAGTTCAATGCTTCCATCAGAGGTTCCCGCCGTTGTACAACTGACATTGTTCTTTACCAGGGCATTGGTCGTAAATTGAATGGGGTTCGGTACTATAAAGTTACGAACTATTATGCAACCGTTACCATCAGTAACCTCAAAAGTATATGTGTTTGGGGCTAGGGCAACAAATATATCCGCTGGGGCATTAATCGGGGTTGGAGCAATAATCTTATAGGTGAAAGGAGCAGTACCATTCTGTACCGCTACCTGAACATCGGTGGTGCCAGCACTACAATCAACCCCGCTCATCACAAAGGTCAATTCAGACGGATTTGAACCTGCATCCACCGTTTGGTCAACAGTGGTGGTACAGCCATTGGCGTCTTTAACGGTAATTGTATATGATCCCGCGCCCAAACCTGTTAAAACCGCACTGGTCTGAAAATTGACCCCGTCCAAACTGTATTCAAAGGGCGATGCCCCACCAGTAGCTACCAGAGCGGTAATAGTGGCCGAACCATTGGTACAATCAATTTGTTGGGTGACCGAAGCACTGGCCGTAAAAGCTGGGGTTGGGTTTACATCGACCGCTGTAGCTGTGATATCGCAAGAGCCCCCGGCCTTTTCTTTTCTGAGGATTACGGTATAGCTTCCTGCAGACAAATTACTGAATACATTTGAGGTCTGAAAAGTAGTTCCGTTGTCAATACTATAAGTAATTGAATACCCTTGTGTATTGGTTACGTTTGCCGTAACGCTTCCGTCATCCAAGCCATTACAGCTAATGTCCGTTGCTGAGACGGTATAAACGATTTCAGTTTCAGTAATAACATTTACCGGATTGGCATCCACCTCACATCCGTTCGCATCTCTGGTCTTTATGGTATAAGAACCGGCGGTTGTGATGGGTATGTTGGTTTGGTCACCTGAAGTAAAGGAAACAAAAGTCGTACCGTTGTCCAAGCTATACTCATAAGGGGCAGTGCCCCCTGATTGGGTTACGTTTATGATACCGTCGGTACAATCGATATTTTTAGTTACAACTACAAGGGGCTGTACGAAAACAAATCCAGATACGGTCTGGGTCGCTTGCCAAGAACAGGCAGAAACACTTGCTAAGGTTACGTCTATGTCATAAGTGCCAGCACTAAGATTTGGAAAGGTATACGTACTATTTGTAATTGGCCCAGAAGAATTGATGAGACTTCCCCCTTGGCTGATTTCATAGATATATGTTGCTGAAGCATCGGCTATATCAACCTTTATTCCTCCGTTGGCAGTATTACAGGTAATAGGTAAAACGGTAGCTGTTGCGTTGATGGCATTGTTGGTTACCGAAATATCGTTTACATTGAATACACAGCCGTTGGTATCATTTTTTCTTCGAATTTGAATGTCGTAGGTATTTACGCTGGTGATACTGAAAGAGTTGGAATCTTGCCAAGACGCACCGCTATTGATACTGAACTCGTAGGTTGACGGTACGTTGTTCACCGTAATACCGCCAGGGGTGCCACAGTCGATATTGTTGACTACGGCACTTGGGTCAAGGCCGTTGGCGTAAACGTTGAAATAGAAACGCTCGGTACTGTTATCGTTGTATTGTACAAAGATTCGGTATTCTCCTCCATCGGTTACAGTATACTGGGTGTTGGTGCTGACCTGATCCCACGAACAAGTGGGAGATTTATTTGAACAATTGGTTGGAGCGGGAGCGCAACTGCTCGTTTGTAATTTTGACCAAATAATCTGTTTTAAATTCGGAATATTGGTCGTCAGCAGGCGTTCGGCATTGGCGCCACATAGGTATATTTCATGAAGTTCGCTACCATCGTTGGCGCAGATTACCACATTGTCCGAACTGCCCGTCAATGGGTGGGTTTCCGCCAAAACGGCTAGTTCAACCGTGTTTTCCGGTTTTTCCCCTGAATTAAAAATGGTCGGTAATACCAAGGCGAACAACGAAGATGTCGTTAAGGCTATAACTACGAGAAAAAAGGCCTTTTTAAGGCGCAATGGGTACTTGTAGGTATTCATAAGTAGGCTTTTAGTTATTTGGTTTGGTACTTAAGATAGTGCTGAACGGGGTGCGACAACAATCAAAAAAGCTCTGTAATAACGGATTTAGTACATATTTATTATAAAAAATGTACAATAGATTTGGGTCTATTTCTATGTAAAATTAAGCCTTCAACAAGAATCTCGCACAAAATAATCGGTAGGGCAACGATAATTGGGGTAAATTGCCTAAATCGAAGATTTTAACAATTGATTGGTAGCTGCCTAAGGGAAATCATCTAAAATTGTTAATTTTACTTTTTACAAAGACCAAAACCCATATAAGCCCATGAAGTATACAACCTTGCCACATACTGATATTGAAGTCAGTAAAATTTGTTTGGGAACTATGACCTGGGGCAGACAAAATACCGAGGCAGAAGGACATGAACAGATGGATTTTGCCTTGGAAAAGGGAGTCAATTTTTTTGATACTGCAGAATTGTACCCTGTTCCCGCAGAAGCCGATACTTATGCGGAAACCGAACGAATCATAGGCAGCTGGCTCAAAAAAAAGGGAAACAGGAAAAAAGTGGTCTTGGCAAGTAAAATGGCGGGTAAGGCTGAATTCACAAAACATATTCGTACGACAGGGTTCACTAGAGCGTCGATAATCACTGCTGTCGAAGAGAGTCTTGACCGTTTACAAACTGATTATATTGATCTGTACCAATTGCACTGGCCCGATCGAAACACAAATTATTTTGGCAAGCGGGGCTATACCCATGAAATTTCCGATCATTGGCAAGATAATATACACCAGATATTGGAGACCTTACGTGATTTGGTACGAGCGGGAAAAATAAGGTATGTGGGCATATCGAACGAAACCCCGTGGGGTGCCATGCGTTTTCTTGAGGAAAGCAAGGTGCATGCCGGTTTGCCTCGAACAATTACCATTCAAAACCCCTACAGTCTCTTAAATCGACTGTTCGAAATTGGGTTGTCGGAGATTTCCATTCGTGAAAACATGGGGCTGCTGGCGTATTCTCCCATGGCGTTCGGGATGCTCAGTGGCAAATATTTAGGAGGTATGCAACCTGCTAGTTCCCGTGTTGTTCTTTTCCCCCAGTTTGACAGGTATAGCAGTGAAGTGGCCAATAGGGCCACAAAACGGTATTACGAATTGGCGCAACAGAATGACATTTCGTTAGCTCAGATGTCATTGGCATTTGTGACCAGCAGACCCTTTGTTACCAGTAACATTATTGGGGCGACGACGATGAACCAATTAAAGGAAAACATTGCCAGTATTGATTTGGAACTGACCGATGAGGTATTGGCAGGTATAGAAATAATACATAACGAAATTCCTAATCCGTCACCTTAAATAAAGTAAAAATGCAATTTTTAAAAGTGGGTTTTTGGCAAGTTGGGTTGATTGTGGCTGTTATCCTTATTTTTATGATGATGGCACGAATGTTCAAAAAGAAAGATTAAGAGAACCCATTGAATAACTTCCCACAAAAGCCTTTTTGGATTAAACCCCTCTATTTTTCGCAGAAAATCTTGAAAATAACCCGTTATTATCTCCATTTTTCACTTCACAGTGAAATTTCCTCTTAAAAATCATTTCGCAATAAGTTATTCAAAGGGTTCTAAGCGAATAGGCTGTTTACAAGGTCTTCTATTTTTGAAACTAAAACAATGTTTATCTTGGTGTTCTTGAGACTTATTTTGTTCTTTTTCGATACGTAAATAGATGTAAATCCAAGTTTTTCGGCTTCCAGAATGCGCTGTTCGACTTTTTGTACGGGTCTAATTTCACCTGCCAAACCGACTTCTGCGGCAAAACAGATTCCTTTTTCAATAGGCAGGTCTTCATTGCTTGAAAGAATTGCCGCAATCACCGCTAGGTCAATGGCGGGGTCGTCTACAGAAATACCTCCAGTAATGTTCAAAAACACGTCTTTGGCAGCCAGTTTAAAACCTGCCCTTTTTTCTAGAACAGCAAGTAACATATTCAGTCTTTTGGCATTGTAGCCGGTGGTGGATCGTTGGGGTGTGCCATAGACCGCTGTGCTCACCAAGGCTTGAATTTCAATCATTAGGGGTCTCAAGCCTTCAACGGTTGAAGCGATTGCCGTACCACTCAGACCATCATCATTTTTAGAAATAAGAATCTCAGAGGGGTTGTTCACTTGGCGTAGACCATGGCCCTGCATTTCGTAAATACCTAGTTCTGCCGTTGATCCAAACCGATTTTTCAGCGCACGAAGAATACGGTAGACATAGTTTCGATCTCCTTCAAATTGTAAAACGGTATCTACCATGTGTTCCAATATTTTAGGGCCTGCTATTGAACCATCTTTGGTGATATGACCGATCAAGATAACGGGTGTATTGGTCTCTTTGGCAAATTTGATTAGTTCTGCGGTACATTCACGTACTTGTGAAATGCTTCCTGCCGCCGATTCAATGTAATCGGAATGCAGGGTCTGAATTGAATCGATGACCACAATATCAGGTTCGGTCGCTTCGATCTGTTGAAAGATATTCTGGGTCTTTGTCTCGGTTAGGATAAAACAACTCTCGCTATTCGGATGAATACGATCTGCCCGCATTTTTATCTGTTTTTGACTTTCCTCACCGGATACATATAAGGTCCTGTAGGGTAGTTTCAATGCGATTTGAAGTAGCAAGGTGCTTTTGCCCACACCAGGCTCGCCACCTAATAGCACTAGGGAACCGGGTACCAGGCCACCACCCAAAACGCGATTGAATTCTTGGTCGAATGTGTTTATGCGAATATCTTTATCGGTGCTGATTTCATTGATACGAAGCGGTTTTGCTATTTTTCTTGTAGTTTTTGATGGTGTCTTCCAGCTTGTTTTGTCGGCTTTTTGAACCACTTCCTCGACCACTGTATTCCATTCTTTACAGGCCGCACATTGACCTACCCATTTGGCGTATTGGGTGCCACAGTTTTGACAGAAAAATGCTGTTTTTGTTTTGGCCATTCCTTGGATTAAGGTTTGGGGCTAAGATATTGTGGTTGGGGGTGAAAACCAAGGGATATTCGTTGTTTGCGTTTTTTATGGGCTGTTAGTTTAGGGGTTTAGAAGGTTGGTTTGGCTTTCGGGTTGCAGTTATTGGGTTGTCAGGGTTTGGTGGCGGTCGGGTCTATTACACGGGGTTTCACAGAGACCCACAGAGCCTTATAGAGTTGTCTTTGCACTAAACCCGCATATTCACGGATATTCTATTCCAAAGCCAAACTATACTTCGACTATGCTCAGCACATGCCTACTATAATTGAAAATGCCCAAAATTTGTTCAACTCAAAATTGAGTTACAGTTCCTTCACTAAAAAACCTCTGTGCTTTCCAATTCTACCGTGCCTGCCGGCCAGGTTGATATTTTGACTTTTCATAACGAAAACCCGTGAATAATGCGGGCTAAAACCTTTTTTAGATTTTCGAACTTGTATATTTCACTGCGAAGGACGCAATGTTTTACGTAGGGCATACAACGGCTGTTAACAATTCTATTTTTGAGTCCATTCCGAAAACAGACGGTTTTCACAAAATGAGTTATTTTGGATGAGATTTTCGTTTTTCGAGATTTGATTTTTTGTTTGCCAGTTACGAACTGAATAATACGAACTATTTTTGAAATTTGCCTCTCTCGATAGTGGGAGGGAACATAGAATTTTACGGTTAACCCTCCAAACAGAACATTAAAACTAAACTCCTAAACCTTCAAACCCCTATACTCAATTTCTAATACCCAAAATCAGCCTTTAACGCATCGATCTTTTCAAGTGCCATTTCTTTGGTCAAGAAATCGATCTCGTCCATACCAAATGATTTTTCAAAGGTGCGAAGGGCTTTTTTGGGCTCACCCATTTGCTCGTGATACTCCCCCTCAAAATAGAAGCCCAACATGGTACCGGGAAATTCACGTTTGCACAGGTCTGAGAGCGGCTTTAATGATTCATAATCCTCTTTTTTGCGAATTCCGGCATAAATGGCCATGATGTCGTTTAGGTCTATTGCTTTTTTAAAGCCAAAGAGGTCTTCGATGCCCTTATACTTATCCAATAAATATTGGAATACGGGTTCATCAGAAGTCAATATTTTTGTTTTGTATTCTTTCGGACTTATGGGTTTGAACATTCTGAAAATGTTATCAAAAGCTTTTCCGATGCCATAAGTGGCAATTGAAATATGATCGGCACCCTGGTATTCATCAAAATAATAGCGCAAGTTTTCTTTGTCGATTGCCTTTATGGCCTTGTCCATTGCCATTATTCTTGGGGTGTCTTTGTTTTTTTCACCTTCGATGATCAGTGAATAGAAAATTTGCTTGTCAAGGGTGGCCAAGCGGGCTGGCACCCTAGTTTCCATTTCAGGGGCCAAGGTCGGTGAAATATTAATGTAGGCATTAAAAAGCGAGTGCTCTTTGAACAGCCAATAATTTTGAAAATTTGCTGTGATGTCATAGCCCACTATCATTTTGAAAGGGGCGGTATTGTAGTTAAGGTCTAAATAAGGTATGAGCTCCATCCCCAGAAATTCAAAGAATTTTTTTGCCTTTTCATTAGGTAACCCGCTTTCTTCTTCCCAGGCGCAATCGTCTAACCGAATACTGTTCTTGCTTTGGTCAACACCTACTACAATCATAGGGGGCATACCATGGAATTTGCTATAAAATTTGGCATTGGCCACTACTTGGTCGAATAAATAATCTCCATCAAGAACAACAGCAAGTGGATATTTCTTTTCCTTATCGTAGTCTTCGGGAAAATAGTAACGAACGTCTCTGCGTTCTTGAAGTTTGAACGATTCAAAAATCTCTTGGGTGACCTGGGCGTTAAGGGCTAGGCATAAAAATAATGCCAATATGGTAATTGTACGTTGCATGTAAAAGTGTTTTGGCAATGGT
>JAJRSY010000173.1 GCA_024278565.1 Bacteroidota bacterium | reverse complement strand
TGTAACTTGATTCAAAAATCTTTTACAATTGAAAAACCGAAGCCAAAAGCTTCGGTTTTTCTATATCTTTATACACTGTTGTCCGACCTGCCTGGCCGGCAGGCAGATAAAAAACATTCAACTCTCTTTAAGCCCTTCTATTATTATGTTTATAAGGTTTTAGAATAAGAGGCCTTGCTTTTGTATATTGTGTTGAAAACCTGCCGGCAGGCAGGTTATGATATGCGAAAAGATTAAATCATTACTAAGCAGATTGTCAGTTAGTTACGATCAAGCCTGCCCGCCTTTGGAGGGTCTTTGTTCCCTGCCTGCCGGCAGGCAGGTTTACTCTAACAGCGCAGCGGTCTTATATCCCCGCCTGAATGACGAAGTCGGGCAGGTTTTATCGGACAACAGTAATCTTTATATTTGCATCCTCCCATACTGAACATTTTTACCTTACCACGCCCCCTACAAAGGTTTGTTCGGCCATAATGTTCGGAATCTCTTTTACGGGCACGGTCATCATATCTTTATCATAAATGGTGAAATCAGCGAACTTACCCACTTCAATACTTCCTTTTTCATCTTCCTCAAAATTAGAATAGGCTGCCCATATGGTCATCCCCCTTAACGCCTCTTCACGGGTTAAAACATCTTTTTTCTGAAATCTACCTTCAGGGTACCCTTTCGTGTCTTGACGGGTAATGGCGGCGTAGAACGTCAAAAACGGACTTACCTGCTCTACGGGGAAATCGGTGCCCAAGGCCAATATTCCCGCCTTGTCCAACAAAGTCTTAAAGGCATAGGCGCCTTTGACACGATCTTCGCCCAATCGCTCTTCTACCCAGTACATATCACTGGTGGCGTGGGTAGGTTGCACCGATGGAATGACACCGTTCTTGAAATAATCAAAATCAATGGAATCGATGACTTGGGCGTGCTCAATTTTCCAACGTCTATCTTTTTGCCCGTTCAACGCCTTTTCATAGGCCCTTAAAACCACCGCATTGGCAGAATCACCAATGGCATGTGTATTCATCTGGTATTCTGAAATTGCTATTCGCCGCGCCAAATCTTCAATTTCGGCCACTGGCGTGACCATCGCACCATGATGCCCCCACTTATCGGAATAGGGTTTTTTAAGGACGGCACCTCTAGAACCCAATGCGCCATCACCATATACTTTTACAGAACGTACATTGAGCCTATCAGTCTTAACAGAGCCTTGGTAGAGATAATAATCCAAATTTTCTTGGGTATTACTGATCATGGCATAAACACGAATCGACAATTCACCATTTTGTTGCAAACTGTCAATGAGTTCGATTATAGAACGATCCAGCCCTGCATCGTTTACCGTGGTCAGCCCGTGGTTCATACAAATACGTTCGGCATCTTTCAAGGCCTGTACCTGCGCTTTTAAACTTGGCGGTGGTATAACCGAATCAATAAGCCGCATCGGATTATCAATAAGAATTCCCGATATACCAATGGCCGACTGAACAATCTCACCACCCTCTACTTTGGTGCTCCAATCGATCCCCGCTAGATCCAATGCTGCTTGGTTGACCAGATAGGCATGCCCGTCTATCCGCTCCAAAGCGACCGGGGTTTTGGGAAAAAGCGCATCGAGTTCTTTTCTTGTGGGAAATTCCTTGACCTCCCAGTCATTCTGATCCCACCCTCGGCCCCTGATGAATTTTTTGGGATTTTCTTTTTGAAATTCTTGAACACGCTCCAAAACCTCGGCATAGCTTTTTGTGCCAACGAGATCCACTATTTGTTGAGATAGCCCCAAACCATAAAAATGGCAATGGGCATCAATAAGGCCTGGGGTGATGGTTCGCCCGTCAGCATCGACTATTTGATCTGCAGTATATGATTTTCGTATTTCTTCGGATGTACCAACCGCAATGAATTTTCCTTTTTTCACGGCAAAGGCCTCTGCTTTCGAGAAGCCTTCATCAACGGTATAAATGTTGGCGTTTACGATTACCAGATCCACCTCTTCCTTTAAAAGCTCGCAACCACTAAGAACAATGGCCAATAACAATGCTGGTATTTTCATAATCATATTGAAATAAAGCTAAAAATACCGAATTATTATCTAATAATACTCGAGTACAAAGCCAGGATGCACGACAAATTCCCCTAAATCCAACAGACCTGTCTGCCAGCAGGCAGGTTTGGAAAATCCCGCCTTGGAATGATCCCCACCCCCTGCCTGTCCGGCAGGCAGGCTAGCCCTCCCCGGAAGGGAGGGAACCGTTTCTCGATACCTTTCTTTGAATGCCTTCTGCACCCCTCCGCTTGTACTGAGCGCAGCCGAAGTATCGGAGGGGCTGGGGGTAGGACAATCCGGTAATGGTTTTCTTTTGAACAGAAAAGGGAGATTTATCGTGCACCTCAAAGCCAAGCCTATTTCTATGATACGAACAATGCCATCTAAAAACTGTATCGTTCTTTAGATCGCATTTGTCAGTTATCAATTAGGTATTCAATTCTACCTAACGGCATGCTTCCGTTTTTGTTTATTGGGGTGAAATAGTTTTGACACCTGTTATATTCAGCACACCCTTACTTGGTGAAGTACTTGTTCCAGAAAGTTTGCTTCCTTTGGCCTGCAAGGCAACCACCACTTTTTCATCATCTAGGAGCACGTTAAAAGTTATTTTATTCCCTTTTACCACCACATTATCGGCCAGTACGGTTTGGTTATTTATTTGCACTTGTGCCTTATAAACCCCATTTTGATTGACTATCATTAAAAGTCCCTTACCGTAACCTTCGGGCGCACCCTCAACGGTATACTGCCATCCGCCAATCAGGGCATCTCCGATTGGAGCAATCATCATATTGCTTGTAGTTTCATTATTGTAAGAAGCCTGAATGGGTGAACAAACAAAAGCGAGTACAAGTATCAAAGCGCCAAAAAAATTCTTAGTTTTATTTTTCATGGTCATTGTTTTAGTTTAAAATGGATTAGTCCCTGTTTTATAATCTATGTAAAAGTAAAGAATTATTTTTTTGGTTCTACCACTATTTGTGTGGGTAAGATTCTATTTTTAGTTATAAATAATCTTAACAACACTCCGTTAAGTTATGGTTCAACTAATTGATTGTCAATGAAATAAGTTAAAAACAATGGTTGCAAAAATAGGATAACTCCCTTATATTCAGTAGCTTAGTAGCTGATTCCAATCAGCTACTAAGATGATATTCAAGGAGAAATCCAGTTATAAAGATTCGATAAAAAACCTACTTAACAAAATGAAAAGTGTAAATAAATGGCAGCATGACTTTATAATTGA
>JAJRSY010000172.1 GCA_024278565.1 Bacteroidota bacterium | reverse complement strand
GTTGATATTTCGCACGCCCAGTTTGAAGAACAAATAGATTCAGTAAATAAGATTCTTGCTGAAATAAAAAGTGCCGACAAAAAAAGCATCATGGTCTTTAATAAAATAGACCAATACGAACATGAAACCATTGATGCCGATGATCTGATTACCGAGAAGACGGGCAAGCATTTCACCATCGAAGAATGGAAAAAAACATGGATGCAAAAAGTAGGCGATCGGGCAATCTTCATTTCGGCCCTAAACAAAGAAAATCTAGATGAGTTTCGCAGACGTGTCTATGATGAAGTACGCAATATTCACGTTACCCGTTTTCCTTACAACAATTTTTTATACCCAGAGCATTTAGATCAGTATTGATGCCCTTCTTTTTAAAGTAATAGTGTAGTTCATCGAAGAAATAAAACCATTGATGTTTTTCACAACAATATACGTCTAGTTCACAACAATAATTTAGCCGAATTGTAAAACCACCATATATTTACAGTGTAATTAAGTGATAGTGTTGACCCCAAATCAAACTTTGAACTTAACTGAAAACCTAAGTGTTGATTTCCCCAAATCAATACTTGACCTAAACGCTTAAAGAGTACCAAACCAAGTTGACCCAAACCTACTTTGATAAAAACGCCCTGACAGTAATGTCAGGGTTTTTTTTATGTAAAACTTCCAGTACAACAATAGAACAATTCATTTAGGTTTGATTAGTTCACCCTCAATATTCACAGAAATTCGAATCCAAAACCAAACTCTCTGCTAAAATTGAAAAGGGTATAAATTTGCCTGTAGTAAAAAGTAATGGTTCAATGAACCGACATTTTTACCGTTCGTCGGACACACAACATTTAGGGGTGGGTTCACAACAATAATTTAGCCGAATTGTAAAACCACCATATATTTACAGTGTAATTAAGTGATAGTGTTGACCCCAAATCAAACTTTGAACTTAACCGAAAATCTAAGTGTTGATTTCCCCAAATCAATACTTGACCTAAAAAATTTACGTAGTACCCAATTTTACAGAATACCTACTTAACTAAAAAATGCCCCGATGTTGATTTCGGGGCTTTTTTATTCCCCCTAGAGAGCATAACCAGCCTACAAGTTATTAGAATTCCCCAGAGCCTGCCTATTGCGGTCAAATTCTTAGCTTATTGAACTTGAACATAAACTATGTGCTTAGATGGGTCGTTCGTCGATTAAACCACACGTTTTAACGCAATTCATAACAAATTTTCAACTGTTCACAACAAAAATTTAGCTGTGTGGGCTACCCCAACTACATTCGTCTTGTACTTGAATTCAGTGTTTTGTACCGATGAATAAAATGACTTGACCAAAGCTATTTTTCCAGATCTATATTTAACAAAAATTTGATTTTATTGACTGTGATTTCCAAACTTAACGGATCCTACTTAACAAAAAAATGCCCTCTTTTCAGAGGGCATTTTAAGTTTACGAAGATTTATCGGTTTTTAGAACGCATAGTTCAGACCAAATAACCAATAGCTCTGTATTTTGTTATCTAAATTATCAAATGATGCATTGGCATCGGTAAGAAGTGCATTGGCAAGACCTTCTTGCCTGTTGTCCCTTAGACCAAATTCAAATCCTAGCCCGATACCTTTCCACAAGGTGTAACCGAAAGAGTTTATCCACGTCCAGTTAGAGAGGTCACCACTTTTATAACTTTGAAAGGTAGAGAAATTGGTCTTGAAGTTAACCGCACCCAATTGCTTGGTATAATCAACAACGATCTTTGCACCAAAGGAAGACTCGTAAGCCGCATCATTTTCAGCAAACACGAAGTTGTAGTTCAAAGGGTGTATTACCACTACCAAATCAGTGATCGGGGTCCAAGTAGCACCCACACCAACATCAAGATAGCCTGGGTCGTTAAAGTTATTGATGATAGAGGTGCGATATTCGCCCAAAGCAGAAATCGCAAATTTATCACTCAACTTATAACCATATAAAGACATGATATTAAAAACATCTGTTGTACCGTTGAAACTATCGCTGTCAGTCGTATCGTCTTTGTTATCCAATTTCACCCATTGTAGATTAATGTTTCCAGAATTTCTCCAGAAAAATTTCTCTCTATCAAGGTTTGCAAAAGAATTTAGGGTAATACCAATATTACCGGCAGAATTGTTGGGTGTACCTTGTGAATACCAGTTGTTAAAGCCTGATACATTTGCTCCAATTGTTCCGAAAGCTCCTTTTTTCCAGCCCGGAAAAGCATCTATTTGCCCTTGAAGCGCATCTGCCCTATCCTGAATTGCCGCAATTGAATCATTTTTAAGACCCTGTTCGGCTTTTAGCTCATCTAAGGTTTGTCCATAAGTGAATGTCATTGCTGCTAATGCAATGCAAGAAAATACCAACTTTTTCATAATCTGTAGTGTTTAATTATAGTTTTGAGGTGCGAAAATAATAATTATTAACACGAAATAAACAAAGTTGCCAACAAATTATTTGTTTTTAACCAAGGGTACCGAAGAGCAGGCTTCTCCGTATCTTAGACTTTTTACGTGGGGTTGTAGTTTGCCGGTTATCCATAGATAAGCATTTGGCGGTACGGGCTTATTGCTGCATCCTTTTATTATAACTGGACGATCTTTGAACGGGGAAACGTCTAGATTATCGATTACAGTTTGATAAACAGTGGTTTCCAATTGCTGTAGATCACCAATTACAAGTTGTTTGACATAGGGCTGTAGTTCAGTCGCTATCAACATATAGGCCCACCCTGGCACAATCGCATCGGTAGAACATGACAATGCCACAAAGACATCTTTATATTGTTCCCAATTATGGTCTGAAATGTAGTTTCTGAATTCTTTCTCTCTTAATATAAAACCTTCATGTAGCCAATCTTTAATATCAAGAACCATCCTTTTCCCCTCGGGATAATAGTCCTCTAGATCAAAGGTCATGAGTTTGCTTCGCGCTACCCTATTGACTATCTCTTTGTTCTTGTCTTGCATTTTTTAAGGTTTTACTGTTTTCTCTTCTAATTTTATAGGTGCCCACTGTTTTTTTTCTCATTATAAAAAAGTTTAGAAGTTTAGAGGGGTTTGGTGTTTAGGAGGAAGGGGGTACTGCTGATTTTATAAGCTATAACATTCCCAGTTCCAATTTGGCCTCATCGCTCATTAGGTCTTGGGTCCATGGTGGTTCGAACGTAATTTCAACCTCTACATCATTTACCGCATCAAGCGATTTTACCTTTTCCTCTACCTCAACGGGCAGTGTCTCGGCCACTGGGCAATTGGGTGAGGTCAAGGTCATTAATATTTTCACATCATTGCCCTCGTTTATGAATATATCGTATATCAATCCCAACTCATAAATATCAACGGGAATCTCGGGGTCGTATATGGTCTTTATGACCTGTAGTATTTTCTCTCCCAATTCTTGGGTGTCTATGGTTGTTTCTTTGCTCATTATAAAAAAGTTTAGAAGTTTAGAGGGTTTGGTGTTTAGGAGGGGTTATTCCCCGATCTCATAAACCACGGCCAAAGCCTATAAACTTATTTTAGATTTAGCTGTGTTTGATACGCCACGGCGTACAATTTCAGCTGTTTTACCATACTCACCAATCCGTTTGCACGGGTTGGTGACAAATGTTCTTTTAAACCGATTTCATCAATGAACCCGGTATCCGCCTCTATGACATCCTGTGGCGTTTGATCGCTGAACGCACGGATCAGGATCGCTATTATGCCCTTTGTTATTATCGCATCGCTATCGGCCGTAAAAACCAGCTTGCCGCCTTGCAGTTCGGCATGTACCCATACTTTGCTCTGACAGCCTTTGATGATGTTATCATCGGTCTTGTACGCTTCGTTTATCAACGGTAGCGATTTGCCCAAATCAATCATATACTCGTAACGCTGCATCCAATCATCGAACATAGAGAACTCGTCCACTATTTCTTCCTGTATTTTTTTAATGGTCATAAAATCACCTCTTAATATCCCCTTCGGGGGAATAATGTTTTACTGTACAAAAGTACACTAAGTTTAGATGATTGGATGTCTTTAGGAAATTGAAAATTCGGACATTACTAAAGCAACATGGCCCTTGCCCTTTTAACCCCCTCAACCAAAACATCCACTTCCTCCAAGGTATTGTAAAAGCTAAAACTGGCACGAACGGTGCCGGGAATTTTAAAGAAATCCATAATGGGCTGGGTACAGTGATGGCCCGTTCTTACGGCAATGCCCAATTTGTCCAGAATCGACCCTATGTCGTAGGGGTGCAAGCCCTCAATATTAAAAGAAATGACAGCGGTCTTATCCTTGGCCGTGCCGTATATTTTTAAACCTTCAATTTCCAGCAATCTTTCGGTGGCATAGACCAACAACTCGTGTTCATAAGTAGCAATGGCATCAAAACCAATATTGTTCATATAATCGAGCGCAGCGCCAAAGGCGATTCCTCCACAGATATTGGGTGTGCCCGCCTCAAATTTGTGGGGTAGATCTGCATAGGTGGTTTTTTCAAAGGTAACCTCGGCGATCATCTCGCCCCCACCTTGGTATGGTGGCAGTTTGTTCAGCAACTCTTCTTTTCCGTACAATATGCCAACTCCTGTTGGGCCACACATTTTATGTGCTGAAACGGTATAAAAATCAACATCCAGCTCTTGTAGGTTGGTCTTGATGTGGGGAGCTGCCTGAGCACCGTCGACCAAAACCACGGCACCGACCTTATGTGCTTTTTCGATGATTTCCTTTATGGGGTTAACAGTGCCCAAAGCATTCGAAACATGGTTACAGAACACTAATTTTGTTCGGCCAGAAAGCAGTTTGTCATACTCGTTCATCAACAACTCGCCCTCTAAACTCATGGGCACCACCTTTAAAACGGCCCCTGTACGCTCACACAGCATTTGCCAAGGAACGATATTGGAATGATGCTCCATTGCCGAAACCAAAACCTCATCACCTTTGTTTACAAGGGACGAAAACCCATTGGCAACAATATTTATACTGTGGGTCGTACCCGAAGTAAGAATAATTTCATACGCTTTTACCGCATTAAAATGTTGTTGGATCTTTATACGTGCCTGCTCGTACTTATCGGTTGCTTCTTGTGAGAGGGTATGAACACCCCTGTGGATATTGGCGTTGTAATTATGGTAGTAATCAACTATTGCACCAATGACCTGTTGCGGTGTTTGCGATGTTGCCGCATTATCAAGATACACCAAGGGCCTTTCGTTGACCTGACGTTTAAGAATGGGGAAATCTTTGCGTATTTTGGTTACATCAAAAGCCATAGCCTACGATTAAAGATCAAATCCAAGATTAACCCCCAGCTTTTTAGCGATCAAGGTATTGATCCTAGCTTTAAGTTCAGGAATACGAACGCTCTTTAAAACATTTGTGGTAAACGCATACATCAACAATGCCCGGGCCTCTTTCTTCGGAATGCCCCTAGACCGCATATAAAACAGTGCATCTTCATCTAGTTGGCCAATGGTGCAACCGTGGGAGCATTTTACGTCATCGGCAAAAATCTCCAATTGTGGTTTTGAATTGATGGTCGCCTTATCACTGACCAGAATATTATTGTTCTTTTGGAAGGCATTCGTTTTTTGGGCGATTTTATCGACAATTATCTTTCCGTTAAAGACACCTGTTGAATTTTCGCCATAAATGCCCTTATAATCTTGATGACTCTCACAATTGGGTTGAATATGGTGTACCAATGTATGGTGGTCAACATGTTGCTTTTCGCCTAAAATGGTGACCCCTTTCATGGTGGAGTCCATAAATTCTCCATTTTGATAGAAATTAAGGTTGTTACGGGTCAGTTTTCCCCCGAAAGAAAAGGTATGTACGTTTACAAAGCTCTTGCTTTTTTGATTGACATAGGTGTTGTCGATCAATGATGCGGTCGCCACATCGTTCTGTACCTTGTAATAGTCCAATACCGCACTCTTGGCAGCAAATATTTCGGTGACCGAATTGGTCAAAACCTCGTTGGAGGTCAGGCTTTGATGTCGTTCTATTACCTGTAATTCTGCATTTTCCTCTACAATGATCAAGTTACGGGGCTGCAATAAAAGAGCCGACTCATTTCCTGTTGCAAAATGCAGGATCTCTACCGGTTTCCTCGGCATTTTATTTTTGGGGATATAAATATAGGCACCCTCCCTACTGAATGCCGTATTTAGGTTGGTAAGCGAATCATCTTTTGATGCTGCCTTGTTGAAATAAACATCGATCACCTGCTTGTACATGGGTTTGGTCAAGGCCGCGCTCATCAAACAAATATCAACCCCGTCATGTGTGGTCTCCGATAGGTTAGAGCTATATATGCCATCAATAAAAACAATCTTATAAGTGTCGATCTCATGAATAAAGTACTTCTTGACATCTTTGTACTCAAGGGTGTTTTCTTCTTTTGGGAAAATACTGAAATCTACCTTTTGCAAGCTGTTCAGCGAGGTATATTTCCAAGTCTCCTCTTTTCTTGACGGAAATCCTTTCGTTTCAAAATTCTTAATAGCCTTGGTTCGAATGTCATGTACAGGATGCTCAACATCGATGTTGTTCTCGAATGCCATGAAAGAGGAAACCAGTTTTTCTTTTAAATCCATTTGTGTTTTAGTTTCTTTTTTATCAAACTAAAGTTTGATGTTTCAAGCCTGCCCAAGGCAGTCAGGTTTCTATTGTCTATTCTCTTTGAATTTTATTCCTCTAAAATCCTTTTTTATTCAGATAAAAAATAAAATTTGCTCTACGCTTACTCAATTTTTCGTAATCAGATGTTAGTTTCACCATCTCCCCTTCAGAGATATAATCTGAGCCAAACACCCGATACAACTGTGACCTTGTTTCTCCAGCCGATTCTTTTGCTCCGATTCTTTTGCTATAGATAGAAACTGTCTGAACTCAATGTTGCCATCTCTTTCAAAACCTTCAGAAATAGTGTCCATTACCGAACCTGATGACCCTTTAATTTGATCCCCGGTTTAAAATCATTCTTTTAGGTCTGTTACCTTAGAGATTCGTATGATTTCTTTGGATAGTCTTCTTCCTTCCTGCCATCCCGAACCCTCGAGGCCAAATCCTCAAATTTTTTAACTGTTGCCATAACATGAAACTAAAAAACTTGAAACCCAAAATTAAATAACAGTCTCTTGCTTAATCCAATCATATCCTTTCTCCTCTAGTTCATGGGCAAGCTCCTTACCGCCAGATTTTACGATCTTACCATTGTGCAATACGTGTACGAAATCGGGTACTATATATTCCAACAAACGCTGGTAGTGGGTAATCAGAATAACTGCATTGTCTTTGTTCTTCAATTTGTTCACCCCGTTGGCAACTATGCGAAGCGCATCAATATCCAACCCGGAATCGGTTTCGTCCAAATCGCCAATTTGGGTTCCAACATCGCCATTTGAAAGATTTCGTTTCGTTTTTTCTCTCCTCCTGAAAAACCTTCGTTGAGCGATCGCGATAAAAATTTTCGATCGATCTCAAGCATCTCTGCCTTATCGCGAATGAGCTTTAACATCTCTTTTGCTGGCATATCTTCCTCGCCCCTTGCCTTACGGGATTCATTGATGGCTGTCTTCATAAAGTTGGTGACCGATACCCCGGGAATCTCAATAGGGTACTGAAACGACATAAACACTCCTTTGTGGGCCCGTTCTTCTGGTGCACAGTCTTCTAAATCTTCCCCATTCAAAACCACATTGCCCTGGGTCACCTCAAATTCTTCCTTTCCGGCGATAACCGCCGCCAAGGTGCTTTTTCCTGAACCATTGGGCCCCATGATGGCATGAACCTCTCCGGCATTGACTTCCAAGTTTATTCCTTTTAATATTTCTTTATCGTTCACACTTGCGTGCAGGTCATTTATTTTAAGCATTTTCTTTAATTTAAATATTCGGGTGCCAACGGCATTTTATTGAAATCTTCTTTTTGGTGCTGTAGATATACCTTTGCGTTCTTCTCCTTTGCAAAGGCTTCGAAGGCATCCATACTTCTAAGTGTCTGGTCGACATCGGTATTGAAAATGGGCACTCTTCTATGCGTTCTGTTCTCATAAGTGTGGTACAGGTCTCCCGTCAGCAACAATGGCCCGTGTTCGGGCAGGTCTAAATACAGCACTTGATGCCCTGGTGTATGGCCGGGCATTGATTTGATGACCACACTACCGTCTTCAAAAACATCGAAATCCCCTTTTAATTTTTTGGTGTTCGTCAATTCCTTTATGGCATTGTACATATCGGCATGTTCTTTTTGGGCCTCCTCGCTTGTAATAAAATCGTATTCCGTTTCCTGCACCAGCCAAGTCGAGTTCTTTAGGGCATTGGCATGGCCGCTATGGTCAAAGTGCGTGTGCGACAAGGCCAAATACTTAATATCTGACAGGGTCATGCCTATCTTTTTCAATTGGTTCGCCAACGAATCTTTTCTTGAAACCGTAAAATTACCATTAGGCGATGTAAAGGGTTCGGGCAGACCGACCAAATTTTCGGGCAGGCCGGCATCCCACATTAAGTTACCATCTGGGTGGCTTATGATGTAAAAAGCATTGGTGAATTCTTTGGTCTGACCGCGATAGGTGGTGTCTTGTGAAAACAGTTCCAAGTTGTTCACCAGTATCGTTCCGCCGTCAAAAGTGAAGAGTTTCACTTCGGGTTTCACAACCTCCTCGTTTACGGATAAATTCGTAATAGCTTCTTTTTTTGCCTCTTTACAAGAAAATAACATAACCACTATCAATAACCCAAATATTTTTTTCATTTTCATTAATTTTTAATCCGAGTAGGAATTCCCCCTTCGGGGGTTAGGGGGCTTCTACCCCACCGAGCCTTCCAAACTGATCTCTAAGAGTTTTTGGGCCTCTACGGCAAACTCCATCGGCAATTTGTTCAAGACTTCCTTACTGAAGCCGTTCACGATAAGGGCAATGGCCTTTTCGGTCGGTATGCCCCTTTGGTTGCAATAGAAGATTTGATCCTCACCAATTTTACTGGTGGTGGCCTCATGCTCTATTTGCGCCGATTTGTTCTTCACCTCAATATAGGGGAAGGTATGCGCCCCGCACTCATTACCCATTAACAGCGAATCACATTGCGAAAAATTACGGGCATTCTTGGCGCGGCTGTTGATCCGTACCAAACCCCTGTAACTGTTCTGTGATTTTCCTGCGGATATGCCTTTGGATATGATCGTACTTCGTGTATTTTTTCCCAAATGCACCATTTTAGTACCGGTGTCGGCCTGTTGGTGGTTATTGGTCACGGCAATGGAATAAAACTCCCCGATCGAATTATCGCCCTTCAAGATACAGGAAGGATATTTCCATGTTACCGCAGAACCTGTTTCAACCTGGGTCCAAGAAATTTTGGCGTTTTTTTCGCACAGCCCCCTTTTGGTCACAAAATTAAAAACACCCCCTTTGCCCTCTTTATTGCCGGGGTACCAGTTTTGAACCGTTGAGTATTTTATTTCGGCACCATCCATTGCGATCAGTTCGACCACAGCGGCGTGCAGCTGGTTTTCATCTCTTGAAGGGGCGGTACAGCCCTCTAAATAACTCACATAACTACCCTCGTCGGCGATGAGCAATGTTCTTTCGAACTGGCCCGTATTGGCCTGGTTGATCCTAAAATAGGTGGATAGCTCCATAGGGCACCGAACCCCTTTGGGAATATAACAGAAACTACCGTCAGAGAATACCGCTGAGTTCAGTGCCGCATAAAAATTGTCTTTCTGGGGGACTATTGTACCCAAGTACTTCCGCACCAATTCAGGATGCTCTTTGATAGCCTCTGAGATCGAGCAGAAAATAATTCCCTTTTCGCCCAAGGTCTTTTTAAAGGTTGTGGCCACCGATACCGAATCAACGATAATATCGACCGCAACGCCCGCTAGTTTCTTTTGTTCATCCAAAGAAATACCGAGTTTCTTGAACGTATCCAATAGTTCGGGATCCACTTCATCAAGACTATCGTACTTGGGTTTGCTGTTGGGCGCCGAATAATATGAAATCGCCTGAAAATCGGGTTTTTTATAGGTCACGTTGGCCCATTCGGGCTCCTCCATTTCCTTCCAGATTTTGAATGCCTCCAAACGCCAAGTGGTCATCCACTCGGGCTCTTCCTTCTTTTTGGAGATAGCGATAACAATATCTTCATTTAATCCAACGGGAAAGGTGTCCGATTCAATATCGGTATAGAAACCATATTCGTACTCCTTGGTCTCCAGTTCTTTCTTTAATTCTTCTTCAGTATATGCCATTTTTTTTCAATCTACCAATTGGCAAATGTATCAATTGGTTCATTAATTTCATTTTCACATTGCCACATTCAAAGGGAAAAGCTCTCTCCGCAGCCACAGGTGCGCTGAGCATTGGGGTTGTTGAACACAAAACCTTTTCCGTTCAGGCCTCCCGAATACTCCAGGACCGTGCCCACTAGGTATAAAAAACTTTTCTTATCCACAATAATGCGCACATCGTTATCTTCAAAAACCTTGTCGGCCCCACCTATTTTATCGTCAAACCCCAATTCATACGATAACCCGCTGCAACCTCCGCTTTTTACCCCCACACGTACATAGTCGGTGGCGGCATCAAAACCTTCCTCTGTCATTAGGGTGATTACCTTTTGCTTGGCAATTTCCGATACCTGTATCATAGTTACTTGAATTATTGTTGATTTTTATTTATTGTGATTCTAAATAATTTATAAATATACGCTTAATCTTTCTTTTTGCTACTATTTAGACCATCACAATAACATATATAATGATAACTATTATCTATTGAAGGCACAATATAGGTGGTTTGTACAGGTTACCTGGTTTTCCCTTGGTTTGAAGATGTTAAAAAAGCGGCCATAAATGCAGGAGAAGGCGCATTTTATAATAACGGACAAAGCTGTTGTGCCATAGAGCGTATTATTTACGACAAACTACGTAATAATCGGTGCCTTTATGGCATAAGAAAGATAATGGTGCTGAAACGCAGGTTCAAGCCTGCCTGCCCTGCCATACGGCAGGCCTGCCTCGCCGGACGGGCAGGTAAACAGTAATTCAAAGAATTTCAAACATCAATTTAAGCAGACTGTTCAGTTACCTATTATTGGCTTTTTATAATGGCCAAAAATACAATATCAAGGGTGTGCCTATTATAACAATAAGAAGCTCTAATGGCAGACCCATTCTCCAATAATCGGAAAATCGATATCCACCAGGTCCAAGTATGAGCGCATTGCACTGATGACCTATGGGTGTGAGAAAAGCACATGAAGCCCCAACGGCCACACTCATTAAGAACGGATCAATACTAACCCCTATTGACATTGCAATTTCAACTGCAATTGGCGCCATGATAAGCGCTGTTGCCGCATTATTGATTACATCTGAAAGAGTCATGGTAATAATCATGATTAAAGCCAAAATTGACCAAGATGGTAAATTAGTGGTCATACTTAACATAAAATCAGCTATCAATCCCGTACTGTTTGTTGTTTGAAGTGCATTGCTTACAGGGATCATAGCGGCCAATAATACGATGATCGGCCAATCTATTTGTTGATAAAGTTCACGTAGGGGCAGGATACCCGTAAAGATATACATCAAAACAGCTCCTGTAAAAGCCAATGTCACTGGTAGAATACCGAACATACTTAATGCAATGGCAGAGCCGAAAATCAATAGTGCCAACCCTACTTTAGAAAATACACCAACCTTGACATTTCTTTTTGCCAAGGGTATAAGTTCGAGAGAGCTTATATTATCATCGAGATTATCAGTATTTCCTTGTAACAACAATACATCACCTACTTTAAAAATCATTTTTCCAAGACGTTTGCTGACAGGTTGTCCCTGACGGGCAATGGCCATAAGAGTCAATGTATTCGAGGTGTGTTTGTAAAAAAAATCTCGATTTTGATTTTCCAATAGTGAACCTGGTGTTATCAGTACCTCTTTGAAAGCAGTGTTCGGGTCTTTTAACCGGTCTATACGTTGGCGCATTGTTTTTGTAAGTCGCAATCCATATTCGTCCATCATCACCTTCAGGTCTACTGGGTCAGCTTTGATTTGAAACCTGTCTCCCTCCTCAATTATATGCTCATTGTGTAGCAGGCTCATGGTTTCGTCTTCGGATATTTGTCCGAATACGGTAAGTCTGTCTTTTGTGAAATTTTCTATTTCGCTTATCTGTAACCCAATAAATTTGCATCCTTCAGGTATACGTATCTCGGTTATATATTCATCAATGGAAAAAAGAGAGTCTGATATAGGTTTTTTATGAAGTGTTTTGGGTATCAACCGCCAACCGATCAAAGCAATGAACAATACGCCCATTAATGCCAATGCGGCTCCTACCGGGGTAAAATCCAACATGCTAAACGCTTCTGGCTTTAATTGTTCGATACTTATATTTTGAGATGCAAAATATTTAGCCGAAGTAGAAGATGGGTCTTCCAATGCCCGTGCTTTCAAATCGACGAGCTGTGTTTTACGGAAAGTAGAAATTATAATGTTAGGAGGCGTACCGATCATGGTTATCATTCCCCCTAGAATACTGGCAAAAGCAAGTGGCATTAGAACAAGACTGGGTGATCGTTTTTGTTTTATGGAACTTTTGATTGCTACTGGCAACATTAGGGCAAGTGCGCCAACATTGTTCATAATAGCGGAAAGAATCGCTACTACTCCGCTCAAGCTAGTGATATGGGTAAGCTGATTTTTAGAAAAAGGGGCTATTTGACGAGAAATCAGATCAACTACCCCGGAATTCCGTAATGCCCTACTGATTATAAGTACCAAGGCAACAGTTATAACTGCGGGATGTGCGAAGCCAATGAATATATCAGACTCATCCACGACCAATTTTGATGTTTCTCCCCCCAGTATCTTGTCAGCAATGAATAAAGTACCTAAAGCAATAATAGAAACAACATCATATCGAAAACGCCCCCAAATAAAAAGGGAAAAAGTCATTACGATAATTAATAATATGGCAATTTGATCAATGGTCATTTTTTTTTTAATGCAAATTACACCTTAAAGTTAAAGCATAATTCTTTTCTTTTTAAAAACACTTATCCTTGTATTAATGACGACTAACGGTTTGTTAAGAACCACAAGGGGTTTTGAAACATTTACTTTTCGGCTTTGCACTTAGCAAAATGTACTGAACATTGGGTTAGGCACTTAAACCCTTATTGTTTTTACACTTTTATGCAACGTTATTTTTTTATTCTGTAATATTTTCAAAAGCTTCTTTGGGTTTTGTCGATTGTCCCAAAAGGCAGGAATTATTATTTGTCCATCACTAACTTTGCAATAAATGCTAAAGCTTCCCAATGATACTACTCTTGTATTTTTAAAATCAGTCGATTTATAAGTAAACTACCTCGGGGCAAGGTCTGGCAGACAGACCCACGAGGCATTAAAAGGAAACAAAATTCAACATTTCAATGCAAGCCCGCCTGCTGGTTAAACCTCCCGAAATTTCGGGAGTGGGAATAAATGGAGTTTCAGCAATTTATTTTCGTCCTATCCGCAACCAATCCCACCAATTTCTTTGAATATGTGGTGGATGTTTTTTAAACCCAGTACTCTAAAACACCAACAAATTGAATGTCAGCTGTCTTAGAGACTGTTTTGAAATGTATGATTGGAAGCTTTGGGATTATAGGCTATTTTTTCTGCCTGCCTGCAGAGATGCAGAACAGGGCGGGATTTTTTTAGTATATACTCATAACACATGAAAACCCTAATTTTTATCTACCTGTCCGGCAGACAGGTAAGCGTCTTTTAGCCTCTAACGGCGTTAAATTCATTAACCGTAGCTACCGGCTATGCTTTTGCCGCCGCTCCACCTCGCCCATAGCTCCCGCTATGTCGTACCTTGTTAGAAACTAAAATACGCATCCTGAATTCTCCGGTTTTTCATGTGTCATGAGTATACACCGGGAAAAACCTGTTGCACTACTTCCTTTTCTTAAAGCAAATTCCCTTAAACGGGCATGAATGCCCTCGTGTACAATGGTTCTGGCAATTGTAAGGGTCGTATTTAT
>JAJRSY010000171.1 GCA_024278565.1 Bacteroidota bacterium | reverse complement strand
GATTTCCATTTAGTCATAGATAAATACGCTAAACAATCCAAATCAGTTTGAAATCGGTTCATAAAAGCTATAATGCTTTCGCCTTTGAAATTTTCCATGCTCAAATATAAGTATATATCTTTACACCTCTATTTTTTTATACAGGATGCTTAGAGACGGTCGCATCCTGAAATAGGTTGACTCTTTCTCCTGTTAAAGTGGAGGATTATCAGATTGTTAAAGATAGATAATTTATTCATAATTATTATACTTGCAGTACCACGATGCAGTGGAGTCAAGCTCTGCTGCGGAGCAACTTGACAAGGAATAATCACTTGGTGCGATAGCGTAATTGCTAGCAGAAATCTGGTTTCGAGAGATCTGTAAATTAAACTCTGTCCGTTGTTTCAATTCCTCTGGGGCTAGCCTCAGAGGAATTGGTATTTAATGTCAAGGGTATTCTGTTCCCAAATTTAATGTATAATTGCTGAATGGTCAAACTCCAATTGTGAAGTGGGCTTGTCCATTTCTTTTCAATGTTCTTTGTTGCAAGATAGACCGGTTTGAGCAGGGCCATATCGTTGGTGAACGCCCCCTTGGCCTTGGTCACCTTGCGTACTTGGCGGTGGAAACCCTCTACGGCATTGGTGGTATAGACGATCTTTCCGTTCTCCCCTAAAAAGACCTTCACCACCTTTGATCGGTAATAGCGGGCATTGTCCACGATTATATATATCATTCCCTCCTGTTCCCCGAGCATCTGGGAAAGGTGTGCCGTTACCGTTTGGCTGTTTATGCGCCCATCCTCGAATATGGAGACCTTTCGTGGGATAAGGTCGACGGCTCCGTTGATATTGACCCGCTTTCTTCCCGTATTGGAAGGGATCTGGACGATCTTGCCTTTTTTGAATCAACCATGTACCGCTGCACTATTGTGTTGGGGATGCACACCGTCCATGAAATGGATACGGTCATCCCCCCGCCTTCCACCGGTTCGGCGTACTCCCCGACGAACTCCCGTTGGGCACCGGCATCCGTCTTGGAGGGCATGACCTTGGGACGCCTGTACACGTAACCCATGCGCTTGGGCAGTGCGGTCATCCCCGAACGGGAATACACTACCGAGAACTCCGTCCGGACCCAATCGATTATGCCACCGACGCCCAAGTAGGCCTTTTCCCAAGATGGGTATAGAGTCCCTCGAACTGGGAAGTGTCCACAAGGGCATCGCTGCCCTTGCGCCCATCCCCCAAGAGTGCCGGAACACCCCGCCAAGGTACTGCTTTCGATAACCGCGGACCGTATCGTCGTCCAGCAGCAGGGTCTCCCCCTACCTGCACACAGTTGAACCCCTTGCCCAGTAACAGTATGTCCTTTATATGATCGGCCATGCGACGTTCCCGGCACTTTCGATGCTCGGACCTCAGATGTTCTATTTCCTTACCGGACAGTTCCATGCAATGAAAATCGGCACAATCCGCCAAAAACACAAATCTATTCAATCAACCGCATAATCTATCGATCAAGTACTATAATATCCCGGATTTTAATTTGGAAGGAGTATACTAACCTAAAAAATTTAATACATTATACACCTTAACCTTAAATATGCAAAGCCCGATCTGCCGTAGCTGCCAAAGCAGCTTCTTTAATCGCTTCTGAATAGGTAGGGTGCGCATGGCTCATACGTGAAATATCCTCCGCTGACGCCCTAAATTCCATTGCTGTTACGGCCTCTGCAATCAAATCGGCACAACGGGCACCGATCATGTGAACGCCCAGCACCTCATCGGTATTTTTATCGGCCAGTATTTTTACGAAGCCATCAATATCCATACTGGCACGGGCACGCCCCAAGGCCCGCATCGGAAACTGTCCGACCTTATATTCCACTCCCGCCTCTTTAAGTTCTTCCTCGGTCTTGCCCACTGCCGCAACTTCGGGCCAGGTATACACCACGCCGGGTATTAGGTTGTAATCGATATGTGGTTTTTGTCCTGCCAAGATCTCTGCAGCCATAGTACCCTCTTCCCCGGCCTTGTGTGCCAACATAGCCCCTTTGACCACATCGCCAATAGCGTAGATATTTGAAACATTGGTCTGCAAATGATCGTTCACGGCAACCCTGCCCCTTTCTTCCATTTGAACACCTGCAGCTTCTAGGTTGAGTCCATCGGTATACGCATTTCTTCCAACGGCAACGAGACAATAATCACCCGTAAAAACAACTTCTTCCCCCTTCTTGTTATCGGCCTTTACGATGACCTGTTTCCCTTTTCGCACAACGGATTTTACTTTATGCGAAAGTGCGAATTTTGCCTTCTGCTTCTTCATACTCTTCATCAACTCTTTCGACAGAGCAGCATCCATAGTTGGTATAATTCGATCCAGATACTCAACAACGGTCACTTCAGCACCCAATCTTTTATATACTTGACCGAGCTCGAGACCAATGACCCCGCCACCGATAACAATCAGGTGTTTGGGTATCTCCTTGAGCTTTAAGGCTTCGGTAGAAGTGATGACCCGTTCTTTATCAAGTTTAATAAAAGGCAGGGTGGCCGGTTTTGACCCTGTTGCCACTATTGTATTTTTGGCTTCAATGGTTTCAGATTTGCCCTTGCTCTTCTTAATGTTTATATGGGTGGCATCCTTAAAACTTCCCAAGCCCTCAAAAACATCTATTTTATTCTTATCCATCAAAAACTGGATCCCCTTGGTGGTCATATCAACAACCCCTTGTTTGCGGGCGATCATTTTTTCAAGATTTACCTTTATCGCTCCAGGTATTTCAATTCCATGCTCTTCAAAATGTTTTACGGCATCTTCATAATGATGTGAAGAATCGAGCAGTGCTTTTGAGGGAATACAGCCTACATTGAGGCAAGTACCGCCCAAGGTCGGGTATTTCTCGATCAGTGCGGTTTTCATTCCCAATTGTGCGCAACGTATTGCCGCAACATATCCGCCGGGACCAGAGCCGATAACGGCCACATCATATGAACTCATAAAACTATCTTTTTAAATGATACGTAAAATTAGTATTTATTTCTGGTTTAAAGCCCTTGTATATTTTAAAATTGGTTTTTAGGGGGGTCTTAAATCGGTATCGCAGTGGTGTGTTTCACTTCATTAATAACAAAAGAGCTTTGTGTACTTCCTATATGGTTTATTGCCGTTAATTTAGAAACCATAAAATCACGGTACGCTACCATACCACCAACATGTATTTTCAAAATATAATCGTAATCGCCACTGATATGATGGCATTCCGTCACTTCCCGCAGCTTTAACACCTCACGCTCAAACTGCACTACATACTCTCTTTTGTGCTGAATCAGCTTTACATGGCAAAACGCCACAAAAGTCTTGTTTATCTTGTTCTTGTCTACCAAGGCCACATACTTTGTAATGACACCCGACCGTTCTAAACGCTTAATACGCTCGTAGACCGCTGTAACTGAAAGATTTAACTGATTTGCATATTCTTTTGTTGTTTTTTTGCTATCAGCTTGTAATAATGTAATCAGTCTGATGTCGATTTTATCGAATTTCATTGTGATGATTTTTCGTTAAGATGGTAACAAAGATCCTTTTTATAAATTTTAAAACTACAATAATTCAAATATATAGATTTATTTTCTATAAAATAATTTATGTATTGATTTTAAAACCTGACATGATTAGCTTTATAAAAAAACATTATGAACAATAAAGCATCTAACAAGCTACAAGACCTACAGTATTTTGGAGAGTTCGGTGGCGTCAATCCCTCAATTTCAGATTCTTCAACCTATACCTTTATATCGGCAAAAACAATGTTCGATACGTTTGAGGGCAATACAGAAGGCTGTTACCTTTATAGCAGGCACTCCTCCCCGTCCAACCTATATTTAGGGGAAGCCCTAGCCGCCATTGAAGGAACCGAAACCGCCAATGTGACCGCAAGTGGCATGGGTGCGATTACGGCCGTGATACTTCAATTATGTGACACCAATGACCATATTGTGAGCAGCAGAACCATTTATGGGGGCACCTATGCCTTTATGAAGAACTTTTTGAAGAAATTCGATATCAACACATCTTTCGTCGATACCACAAAGCTTGAAATGGTAGAAAAAGCGATTACCTCTCGCACCAAAATGATCTATTGTGAATCGATCAGCAATCCATTGTTAGAAGTTTCTGATATAACGGCCCTTGCCAAGCTCGCTAAGAAATACAACATCCCCCTTGTGGTTGACAATACTTTTTCACCCCTATCCATTTCTCCTGCTCTACTTGGGGCAGATATCGTAATTCACAGTCTCACAAAATTCATCAATGGCAGTAGTGACTGTGTTGCCGGGGCTATCTGCGGAACTACCGAATTTTGCTTGGGACTAAAAGATGTGAACAAGGGTGCAGGAATGTTGTTGGGAAGCACACTCGATAGTTTACGCGCAGCGTCCATCCTAAAAAATGTACGCACCTTGCACATTAGAATGAAAAAGCACAGTGAAAATGCACGCTATCTAGCGCAGAACTTTGAAAAAGACGGTCTTCGAGTGGTCTACCCTGGTTTAAAATCACATTCAGGCCACCAAACCATGAAAAAACAAATGAACCATGAATATGGGTATGGCGGACTAATGACCTTGGATGTCGGCTCATTGGAAAATGCCAATGCCCTGATGGAATCGATGCAAGAGAAAAGCCTTGGGTATTTAGCGGTGAGCTTGGGCTTTTACAAAACCCTTTTCAGTGCGCCCGGCACATCAACCTCTTCTGAAATTCCGCTGGAAGAACAAAAGGAAATGGGTCTTGGTGATGGCCTGATCCGTTTTTCGATCGGGCTTGACAATGACATCCGAAGAACTTATAAAACCATGAAAAACTGCATGGCCGAATTGAAAATACTTGGCAAATAACAAGTTTTTGGTTTGGGTATGTTAGCCGTTCCATTTTTGTTTTTGAGTAAAAAACAAGCTCCTTCCCTCCCACTTCCCTTTGGGCTGATTTCGAGCCCCCGCATCGATTATTTCTGCCCACTAAACTATCGGCTAAAGACCGATAGTTTAATCGAACTCGGATTACTGATATTATTCCCTAATTGGTTATGAACCCATCTTGAGTTTTTGTCTGGGACCGAGCCTACCTGTCCGGTAGACAACTGGCTGACAGAAAAATAACCCAAGATGAATTCTATATGCCCAAGTACAATAAACAACACTTATAAAGAGTTTGTTTATTGTGCTTTCTAAAGTCGATTTGATTGGAAATCAGAAACTGAATTCAGTCGTTTTTTGAATATGCACAATAATAACCGAGCATAAAACGGTCACGTCCACTTCATAAATATCATCGCCGAAAACGGGGAAGCGGTCATTAAAAAAATTGTTAAAAAGTAAAATAATCATGAGAACAGCACTAATTAAATCGCTGAGCACAATTGTTTTTCTATTTTTTATAGGGGCAATACCTTTAGCAGCGCAAACAGTTTATTATGT
>JAJRSY010000170.1 GCA_024278565.1 Bacteroidota bacterium | reverse complement strand
GTTACCGGTAGTTTATTATGAGAAGCGCTTTCACCCCGACTGGTCTTATACCTTGGGGGTTCCGAAGATGGGCCTAAAGTATTTTACAGAAAAACAGCACTTTTTTCAAACCGAGGTCATTCTTGATGGGTACTATGTTAACATTCAAAATGACATTTTGCTTTCTGATAGTGCACTCTCGACCGATATTTCTTCTACGGCGGTTTTGGCTACCTTTGGCTACCAGTACAAGTTCACCAAAGATATATCGGTGTATGCTATGACTGGTTATACAATATATCAAAGTGGGGTTTTACGTGATGAGAACAGATTGAACGTTTTCACCTTGAACGATGGGTACGGTTGGTATTTCAGAACAGGATTTAGAATAGGAATTTAATAACATAATATGTCAAAAATATTGGTAATAGAAGATGAATCTGCAATTCGAAGGGTATTGGTGAAAATTCTTTCTGAAGAGAATGATACCTACCAATTGGAAGAGGCCGAAGATGGATTAAAAGGTTTGGAAGCAATTAAAAAAAGCGACTACGATTTGGTGCTTTGTGATATAAAAATGCCCAAGATGGATGGGGTTGAAGTACTTGAGGCAGTCAGAAAGATCAAACCCGAAATCCTCTTTATTATGATATCGGGCCACGGGGATCTAGAAACGGCCGTAGGTACGATGCGTGCAGGGGCTTTTGATTACATCTCTAAACCACCTGATCTGAACAGGCTTTTGACAACTGTACGCAATGCTCTAGATCGTAAAGAGTTGGTTGTGGCTAACAAGGTCTTGAAGAAAAAAATCAGTAAAAATTATGAAATGATTGGCGATAGCAAAGAGATAAACGTCATCAAAGACATGATAGAAAAAGTAGCGCCAACTGATGCAAGAGTGTTGATAACCGGATCAAACGGAACCGGAAAGGAACTCGTAGCCCATTGGATCCATGAAAAAAGTCCGCGTAGTGCTTCCCCGTTCATTGAGGTGAACTGTGCGGCCATTCCTTCCGAATTGATAGAAAGTGAACTGTTCGGCCATGTTAAAGGGGCGTTCACCTCGGCGGTAAAAGATCGTGCCGGAAAATTTGAGGCAGCCAATAAGGGAACCATTTTTCTTGATGAAATTGGCGATATGAGCCTTTCTGCCCAAGCCAAAGTTTTACGGGCATTGCAAGAAAGTAAGATCTCTAGGGTTGGTTCCGATAAAGATGTTAAGGTAGATGTTCGGGTGGTGGCGGCAACCAATAAAGATTTGAAAAAAGAGATTTCAGAGGGAAGGTTTCGTGAAGATCTGTACCACAGGTTAGCAGTGATTTTGATACAAGTACCTGCATTGAACGATAGAAGGGGTGATATACCCATATTGATAGATCATTTCACCAAAAAAATAACCGGTGAACAGGGCGTTGCCAACAAAGTATTCTCAGAAAAGGCCATCAAATTATTAAAAGGCTACGACTGGACCGGTAATATTAGGGAACTAAGAAATGTGGTGGAACGCTTGATTATACTTGGTGGTAACGAAGTGACCGAAGAAGATGTGAAATTGTTTGCAAGCAAATAAGGGTCTGCCCAGAGTACCAATGCTTTTTTTTCGAAAGGTTGTAGCTAACAGTTTTAGTAGTTATTTTGGGCAGCCATTATTTTGAATTGACTGAACGGCATTCACCTATTCTAGCTAGGGCCGAAGCAGTAATTTCTTTGGTTTTAAGGTTGTAGTATTTTTTGCCCTCTGAAAGATCGGGTTTTAATAATTGTTGTTCGCAAAGATTAAATACCTTTTCTGCGTATGCACGAGCTTCCTTGCAGTTTACTGAATCAACAACTTTGTCAAGAGCGATTTTATAGTTTACTAACGAGGCATCTATTTTTTTGTGCAATAGTTTTTCTTCGGGTCTTTTTCTGGCAGCTAGTTCTTTTTTGGGTATGACATTAACCACAGCCAACTCTTTGCTGCTGTACGAAGCATTGTGTGAGTCATGATCCTTAATCGTTTCCAAAGCACTCACAGTGTTTTTCAATGCTTCTTTCAATAAGATTTTACTGCCGTTCAATGAGCTTGCTTTTGTCGCCAATAAAAGATTGGTAAGACTCTCTTCAATGCTTGATGTTGCATATTCACAACCACAATCGTCAAATTGATCTTTTGATTTTTGAAGGGCAGAAATGGCTTTGTAGGTAAGGTATCTTGCCTTGTTGATGTCATTGACGGCAAGAGCCTTTTCTGTCTTGGTCTTTACAAAACCTAGATTTGAACCTGCATAGTTACAGGCCTCACTGGGCTTAAAAGACGAAAACAACCAAATGGCCAAACATAGCGTAAAGTAATGTGTCTTCATATCGTAGGTTAAGTAGGTTGTAACATTTGGGATGTTACAAGCACAAAATTAAGTGTAAATAGCACTTGGCGCATAGTTTTTTCGATAGAACACAGCCCATATTCCGTATATTGGTCAAACTGGATTCAGCGAGGGTTGAACGACCGTTTTTTTTAACATAATCTGCATTTTATCGATAATTTTTTTTATATTACCTTAAATCCGCAAGGGTTTTCGTAGCGAAAAGTCTAAATGTCTGTTAGTGTTGGTCTAGCGCAGGAAAAAGTAACGCAGACGTATCACTCGTTACGGTGAGTAAGTTTTTTTGAGCATTGCCAACAATGACGGGCAGTTAGGCTTTGCAGTAGAAATACTCTTGCGGATTTAAGATATTATACCCATGAACAAGGTAGATTTAGAAGAATTCAAGGTCGAAAAGGCCATAAAATTGTCAGATTGCCCCACTTTTAGTGATTTGAATGCCCCAGATAAGGAGCTGAAGAAAGAATTGGAAACGGTGCGCAGGGATCTTGGCAGGTTTCAAGATACCTTATATGCCCATGGTAAGTACAGTGTACTGATATGTCTGCAGGGTACTGATACTGCTGGTAAAGACAGTCTTATTCGTGAGGTCTTTAAAGATCTTAACGTGCGTGGGGTTGTGGTTCATAGTTTTAAGGTGCCCACACCACTTGAATTGAAACACGATTTCTTATGGCGTCACTATATTGCGCTACCTGCCAAAGGCAAATTTGCGGTATTCAACCGTACGCATTATGAAAACGTTTTAGTGACACGGGTGCATCCTGAATATATATTGGGCGAACATATACCGGACATTCACAAAGTGACCGATATCGATCAAAAGTTTTGGGATGGTCGTTTTGAACAGATCAATAATTTTGAGCGGCATCTAGTTGAAAACGGCACCATAGTATTTAAGTTTTTTCTGCACCTTTCAAAAGAAGAGCAAAGACAGCGGTTATTAAGAAGGTTGGCGTTACCCAATAAAAATTGGAAATTTTCACCTGGAGACCTCAAAGAGCGTGAGCTATGGCAAGAATACCAACAATATTTTGAAGAGGCCATTAATAGAACCTCAAAGCCACATGCCCCTTGGTACGTGATCCCCGCAGACAATAAAAAGGCCGCACGGGTCATTGTGGCATCGATTTTATTGAAAGAACTGAAAAAGTACAAAGAGATAAAAGAGCCGGCACTTAATGGTAAGATAAAAGCTAACTTAGCGGATTATATAAAGCAACTGGAAAATGAAAAATAATGAATAAAATTTGTATTTTATTACTTTTGGTAGTATTCCAAGGCTTTGCCCAGACTGATGATGAAAAGCAAATGAAGGCCATTTACAATGCTGCCCTGACCCAAGGTAAGGCGTATGATTGGCTCAATTATTTATCAAACCAGATAGGGGGTAGGTTGTCTGGGTCAGTACAGGCGCAGCAAGCTGTGGACTATGCCAAAGCGCAAATGGATTCATTAGGCCTTGACCGTGTGTGGCTCCAGCCCGTAATGGTACCCAAATGGGTGCGTGGAACCCCTGAATTCGCTTATATTGAAACCTCACCGGGTGTAACCAGTAATGTTTCCATTTGCGCATTGGGCGGTTCTATTGCCACATCGGGCAGGGGTGTGAAAGCAAATGTGATCGAGGTAAACGGTATCGAAGAACTTAAAAAATTGGGCAAAGAAAAAATATCGGGTAAGATAGTTTTCTTTAACAGACCTATGGATGCTTCTCAGATCAGTACCTTTAAAGCCTACTCGGGCTGTGTTGATCAACGCTACTCGGGTGCCGCTGAAGCTGGTAAATATGAGGCATTGGGAGTTATTGTGCGCTCAATGAACCTTCGGCAAGATGATTATCCACATACGGGTGCCATGAGCTATGGTGATATAGCCGTTCAAGAACGTGTGCCCGCAGCCGCCATCAGTACTAATGGTGCCGACCTTTTGAGTGCCACTTTAAAACTGAACCCCGATACACAACTGTTCTTCAAGCTCAATTGCAAACAGTTGGATGATGTGAAATCCTATAACGTCATAGGTGAAATAAAGGGAAGCACCCATCCTGAAGAAATCATGGTGGTGGGAGGCCATCTTGATTCATGGGATCTGGGTGATGGCTCGCACGATGATGGCGCAGGTTGTGTACAGAGTATGGAAGTATTACGTCTACTAAAAGTAACCGGGTATAAACCTAAACGCACCATACGAGTAGTTCTTTTTATGAATGAGGAAAACGGCTTGCGCGGTGGAAAAAAATACGCAGAAATTGCCAAAAGTAAAAACGAGAACCATGTTTTTGCTTTGGAGAGTGATTCAGGTGGATTTACTCCTAGGGGTTTTTCCTTTGACTGCACCGAAGCAAACCTTGCAAGGGCACAGAGTTGGAAAAGTTTATTCGAACCCTACTTGATCCATCTTTTCGTCAAGGGCGGGTCAGGGGCCGATATCGGTCCGTTGAAAAATGATGGAATCGTGTTGGCGGGCCTGAGACCTGATTCGCAACGATATTTCGATCACCACCACTCTGAGAATGATAGGTTTGAACACGTAAACAAACGTGAACTTGAATTGGGTGCGGCCACCATGGCCAGTTTGGTGTACCTTTTTGATACCTATGGGGTGATTCGTTAAAAAGACCAAAGAACGGCTCTTCTGTAAATAATTAATAATGAGGTAAGTAGACTTTCCTGCCGAAGGCACGGTAACTGTTCAGCCCCTCTCTTGTCATTCCGAGCCTGCCTGCCGGCCAGGCAGGTTCGGAATGACAAAGGGGGGAAGAAAGCACTTCGGCTGAACTAGGAGTTACAAGGCACGTATCTTTCATCTTTCCGTCTTATTCCAGTCCGTTCAACTCTTTCGGTATTTGGTTTGGGAAACCTTCAACTAAATTTTCCTATATTTGCGCCTCATAAAAAACGAGCATCATGCAAGACGGAATTTACGCAAAATTCAATACTTCAAAAGGAGAAATATTGGTCAAATTGACACATGATAAAACCCCAGGTACTGTGGGTAATTTCATTGCCTTGGCCGAAGGTAAACAAGAAAATAACGCCAAGGGCAAAGGTGAACCATACTATGACGGATTAAAGTTTCATCGGGTAATTCCCGATTTTATGATTCAGGGCGGCTGCCCTTTGGGAACGGGAACAGGTGATGCGGGCTATAAGTTCGATGATGAGTTTCACCCTGAATTGACCCATGAAGGACCAGGGGTGCTGTCAATGGCAAATTCCGGGCCTGGCACCAATGGAAGCCAGTTTTTCATTACCCATATAGCAACACCGTGGTTAGATAACAAACATACCGTTTTTGGGTTTGTAGAAAAAGGGCAAGATATTGTTGATACCATTGCTCAAGGTGATATTATTGAAAGCCTTGAAATTGTTAGAGCAGGAGAGGATGCTGAAAAATGGAATGCCGAAGAAGCGTTTGAAACTTTTAAGGGTTCGGCAGGCAAGCTTCTGGCGGAAGAAAAGGCAAATTTGGCCGCAGAGTTGGATAAAGTTGCTGCGGGCTTTGAGGAGACCGAATCAGGTTTACGTTATAAAATTATTCAAAAGGGAGATGGTGCAAAGGCCGAATCTGGTCGAAAAGTATCGGTGCACTATGAGGGTTCTTTGTTGAACGGGCAGGTTTTCGATTCTTCTTATAAGCGTAACGAGCCCATTGATTTTCAGTTGGGTGTTGGGCAGGTAATCAAAGGGTGGGATGAAGGCATCTTGCTCTTACAGGTAGGCGACAAGGCACGTTTTGTGGTTCCGTCTGATTTGGCATATGGAAGTACGGGCGCTGGCGGTGCTATCCCGCCGGATGCCACGCTTATTTTTGATGTGGAATTGATGGGTATTGATTGAACCACCAGATTGACAGTATAATCCAACTCCTTTTTATTGCTATAAAAAGGAGTTTTTGTTTAGGAATAAGACGGTACTATATTTCTGGGATTTGAATGAGAGATTTACGAACTATGCAATAGAATGTCTTTTTAAGATAGCATTGTTTATGCGTTTTACCAAACCAGGACCTTCATAAATAAACCCCGTATATATCTGAACAAGGTCGGCCCCGGCATCAAGTTTTTCTAACGCATCTTCAGGCGAGTGTATGCCTCCAACCCCAATGATGGGGAATGCCTTATTGCTTTTTTCTGCCAAAAAACGAATGACCTCTGTGCTTCTTTTCCGTAATGGTTTTCCACTCAACCCTCCTTTTTCCTCAGTATGTACCAAACCTGATTTTAGGTTTTTGCGCGCCAAGGTAGTATTGGTTGCTATGACCCCGTCAATGTTGGTTTGTGCTATGATTTTAATAATATCCATCAATTGGTCATCGGTCAAATCAGGTGCTATTTTCAAGAGAATAGGCTTTTCTTTTCCACCATTGCTTTCCGATGCGCATTTTTTGTTTTCTTTCTTAAGTCCGTTCAATAAAGCGGTCAAGGGCTCTATGTCTTGCAGTTCTCTAAGGCCAGGAGTGTTGGGCGAGCTCACATTTACCACAAAATAATCAACATGGTCAAAAAGAGCGTCAAAACAAATAAGGTAGTCGTTTATTGCTTTTGTATTTGGGGTAAGCTTGTTCTTTCCAATATTACCACCGATAAGTACTTTGTGTTTTTTTTTCAATCGCTCGACAGCATCAAATACCCCTTTGTTGTTAAAGCCCATTCGATTGATAATGGCTTCGTCAACTTTCAATCGAAACAGTCTTTTTTTAGGGTTTCCTTTTTGGGCCTTTGGGGTAAGTGTACCTATCTCTATAAAGCCAAAACCAAAGTTTGAAAGCTCATTGTACAACTTTGCCTCTTTATCAAAACCTGCGGCCAAGCCAACGGGGTTTTTGAATTTTAGTCCGAAAACTTCTCTTTCTAAACGTTCGTCGTTGACAACGTAAAGTGAATTGAACAATTTTGAAAAACCAATATTCGATAAAAATTTAATGGCTGAAAATGAAAGATGGTGAATCCTTTCTGGGTCAAAAAAGAAAAGAATTGGGCGAATAAAGTATCTGTACATTGATATTAAAAGAGGTTTGTGCAAAAATACAAACTCCATACGATTAATTCTCCTCTCTCTCTATTTTAAATCAACAGTACGCTATATAAATTCATTCAGGATCCGCTATGCTATCATTTTGAGGTAGCGAAACCACTTTAATGGGTTTTCTAATGGCATCATAGCAAAGGGCCAAATACCTTTCATATTGTTTATCATTGAAAATCGACAATAGGTTTTTATCTGCAGTGCGTGAGGCAGCTACTAATTGTTGTTGTAAGACCTTGTACTTGTCTGCTAGTATGGCCAATTCTTCTGTAGAGCTTTGAGGGTGTTCTGCAAACAGTTTTTGAACGGAGTCTTCAACCGCTCTGGTTTCGAGTTTCAACTCGGCACTCCAAGCTTCCATTTGGCCGATTTGGCCATCGCTTAATTGAAAGACATTTTTCAGCATATCGGTATTTTCACCTCCTATATCCAATGTGCATTCTTGGGCATATCCGCAGAAAGAAATAAGTGCAAAAAAGAATATTGAAGCAAAAATTTTTACCGGTATCATCTTTGGTTTCTATAAGTAGGTGTGTACGTGCCTGTCTATAACAGTTTTTTCATCCAAAAATTATAATTATGAAGTATATTATGTAACGAAATTTGAGAAATTGGCATATTGAACTCGTCTTGAGTTATTATTTTGGTTCTACCATTATTTGCGTGGGTAAGACCATATTTTCAATTATAACTATCTTAAAAAAACAACCACGCCTCTGGCGTGGCAGGTGCAAAAATGATATAATGAATCCCCGCTTGCCTAGCCGGCAGGCGGGCTCGGTTCCAAACAAAAACTCAAGACGAGTTCATTGAAGGGTCGAAAAAAACCATTAAAAAAGGGAAAAGACTGTGTTTCCACAATCTTTTCCCTTCAATACAACTTAAACTATGCTTTCTATTTAAGGCTAAAGCTCAATCTGGCGAACAAAAATCTTCCTCCAATACCAAATTGCTGTGACCTTCTTGACCAGTCAAAACGACCACCACTTCTGTTCCCGAAAGCTTCTCCTGCCCTGTCTGGGTATACATCCAATAGGTTATTGGCCCCTATGGTAAAAGTAAGTGCATCAGTGGCCTTATATCCTATTGATAGATCTGTGACTACTTTTGTGCCGAAGACCTGTTGGTTGGCAACCGTTGGGGTTGCTTCGGTCACTTCCCCAAAATAGACGTTTCTCAAGAAGAACACGAATTTATCGGAAGTAAGGCTGTTTGAAAGGTTGACCTTGGTCCTTGGCACCGATTCTTCAAGATAGACCCTACTGTCTTCAGGAAAATAAGTATCGATCAAACCTGCATCCCTTAACACCTGTGAAGCTTTTATATCACCAACTTTTCTTGTGTTCGACATGGTGCCCGCCAAATCGTTCCTCAACTTCCATTTGTCGCTTAGGTTCGCTTTATGGGTAATTACAACATCTACCCCCTTGGATTCGGTATCGATGGCATTTGCAAAAAACGATGCCGCAGTGGCATTTGCCTGACTCAATAGATTATCCAACTCCGTCCCTGTTCCAGGGCCTTGAAATTGCCCTGTATACACAACCCTATCGTCTATTTGAACAAAATATCCATCAATGGTCACCGTAAGGTTGGCATCTGGTATTTTAGCGGTAAAACCTAAGCTGGCACTTCTTGAGGTCTCCTCTTTTAATTGCGGAATTCCCAAAAGCTCGGCCGCCCTGCTGTCATTAGCAAAAGTACCTACTTCCTGAGGGTTCCCAAATTGATCAAAGATCGTGGAGGTTGAATTAAAGTTGATCTGGTGCAATGATGGTGCCCTAAAACCTGTGTTCACAGCTCCCCGAACATTAAAGTTATCTGTAACTTTCACTCGGCTTGCCAACTTAAAATTAACGGTAGATCCAAAATCGCTATAGTTTTCAAATCGAGTGGCAAAACTGATCAAAAGTTTTTCCGTAACGTCGGCTTCTACATCGAAATAGCCTGCAATACTGCTACGTCCCCTTGATAATTCATTAGAGGGGCTAAATCCAGGGAAAACCTGTGATCCACCAGGTCTTGTGTTTCCGAAGAAATCTTGTGATGCCTGTTGAGAGGCCAAGGTTATTCTTTGTCCGTCACCGGTGTATTGCGAATAGGAATTTTCCTCACCTGCTACGATCTCATAGTTCTCAGCCCTGAACTCGGCCCCGAGGGCTATATTGAGCCCGGCCATTGTATCATCAAAAAATTGGGTGATATCAAGGTTCGATGTGTTCTGCGAAAATGAGAACCCTCCGGCATCAAAAGCGGTCGGCGATGCGTTCTGTAAAGAAGCGTTAAAGGTATTGCCAATGGTGTATGAAAATGAATTTTGACCATAGGTGTTGCTGAAATCCACGTTCCAGTCCCCAACCATTCCTTTTATCCCGACGGATAAAGACCTATCTCTTACGCTGGAATTGATTTCGGGTAAAAACCCGTTATTGTATGCCGGTGTATAGGTTCGACTCTGATTGGGCAGCCTGTAAAAGCCAGCTGAATTACCATTTCTAGAACTGACCCCTGCAAAAGAATACAGTTCTGTTCCGTTGTCATCCAAGGGCAACGAGAAATTGGCGAAGAAACGGCCACCTCTTAGGGCCGATTGACCCACACGCATATTGTAATCACTTCTTTGCTGCCCTCTGGAAGTCAATTCCGCTTCTGTGTTGTCGGCAGATAAAACGGTTCTTAAGTCATCTTTTGTGGTCGCACCCGCTAAATCGATTCCGGCCGCATTTGAATACTGTATTACATCGGCCACATCGTCATCCAATAAATTTGAGATGTCATAGCCATCTGCGTTCGCAAATCTTTCCACGGTATTGTAAAGATTGAATACGTCACCTTCCCATTCTTTCATACGGTTATAATCGTCACGTATATCAAAATCACCCGAAAAGGTAATATAGCCTCCTTTTTCACCCAATGGAAGTCCGTAGCTTGCGGCTATGTTCGTAGTTACCCCATCGACCCCTCCTGTTTGGCCATTGGCATTCTCTGAGAAATTGGCGCCAGAGGTCACCGAAAAATTCAATTCGTTCACATCTTTGTTCAGGATAATATTGATGACCCCTGCAATGGCATCTGAGCCATACTGGGCCGCTGCACCATCTCGCAACACCTCTATACGCTGAATTGCTGCGGCGGGAATGGCGTTGAGGTCGGTACCTACACTACCTCTGCCAAAAGTTCCGTTAACGTTCACAAGCGAAGAAGTGTGCCTTCTTTTTCCATTGATCAATACCAACACTTGATCTGGTCCAAGACCCCTTAGGGAGGCCGGATCGATATGATCTGTTCCGTCTGATATTGTTTGTGTATTCGAAGTGAATGATGGGGCCACGTAATTTAGGATTTGGTTCAGGTTCACTTGGGGCGCCATACTGTTCAGTTCCTTTATGTCAATAACATCTATGGGTACAGTACTTTCTGTAGCCGTTCTGTTCGGGTTACGTGAGCCTACAAGAACAACTTCTTCCAAGGCAACCCCTGAACTCAAAGTAATGCTCATTGTACTACCACTTACCACCATTTCTTTGGTCTCAAAACCAATATATGAAACCACCAGGGTATCACCATCTGAGGCATCAATTGAAAAATTGCCATCAAAATCGGTGGTGGCACCTGTTGTTGTGCCCTTGAGAACTATTGAGGCCCCTGGCAGTGGTTGGCCACCATCGTCCAAAACTTGACCTGTCACTACCTGCTGAGCGGCAGGTATTATGTTTAAATCAATTAGCCCCATACTGTTTATGGCGTCAACTTTATCTATTTTGATTTTGTCGGCTTTTTTATGATAGACTACATAATATTTGTTGCCCAAGTACTCGAAATCAAAATCGGTCTTCTTTTCTAATTTATCAATGATTTTTTCCAACTTGCCGTATCGGTATTCTTTTGGGTTTAGTTCCGCCCCCGTCAATAAACTTGGGTCATAGGTAAAAAACACTTCATGCTTTTCACTTAAATCTGTTAAAAAATCGGTTAATGAAACTGACTTACTAAAGGCAAGTTCACTTACATCGCTGGTTGCCCTTGTTTCTGAAACCCCAAAAAATAGGAGTAACGATAGCAGTACTTTTAAAATCTGTTTTCTGTACATGATATTTGAGTTTAAGTTAAGAGTTTGTTTTTTATTTGTTAAAAATTAAAAGGGTATTGTCTTTTTGAACAATTCTGGTGCCCGTTGCTTTTTGAACTGCCATTAGACAGATTTCAAGGTTTCCGCTGGGAATACCCCCGGTAAGTATTTTTGTTTCCGCGGATTTATCTAAAAACTCTGAAGGAAGTCCGTAGGTATGTTCAATATATTTCATCATTTCTTTTAGGTTTATATTATTAAAGGTGAATGTTCCTTCGCGCCATAAGGCATACTTCAGCGTTGTATCGACTTTTTCATGAAGTACGGTATCATTCCCATCTGAATAGGAAACAAGTTCTCCAGGCTCCATTTTTTTGGAAGCCCCGTTATTCAGCAATAACTTGATCGATCCTTCGTCAAGAAGAACCTTGGTTTTCTCATCGCGCGTATTTACATGAAACTGGGTGCCATAGACTTCGACCCTTAGGTCTTGGGTGTTCACCCAAAACTTGGCATCTGTAGTATGCTTTGGTTTTACCTTAAAATAGGCCTCGCCTTTTAAAACAACATCTCGGGGGGTGTCTTTATCGTACCTGATTTCAGAATTGCCATTTAAGACCACTGAGGTGCCATCGGGCAGTGTTAGGCTCATTGTTTCACCAAAAGCGGTTTTATGTACCATTACATCTGAAGTGTTGAAAACACCCAGTGTAAGTACTAAGAATGCTAAGCCTATAACAGCTATGGCAGCAATTCCTTTAACACTCCAACCAATGTTTTTCTTGACTATTTGATTTTCTGCCCCAGTTTTGCCATTAATATGCTTTAAGACCATACCCAATTTTTCATTGACCCGTTCTTCTTCAATGGTTTTCTTTTTGAACGAAATACCCAAAATTATATCCTTCACAGCATAGATGGTTTCAATATCACGTGGGTTTTTATTGATCCAAGAGTTCCAAAAAGCCATATCGTTTTTATTGCTTTTGGTCGCCCAGTTTCTGAACGAGGAGTCATTCAGTAGATTATCTAAAAGAGGTTTAAGGTCTTCTTTCATTATACGTTTGCTTCAAATAGAAAAAGTTAAACGAGTTCATTACTTAAAGGAGCATTAAAGAATGTTCTAATACCCTTATATTTTGAAAAAAAATCCTTCTGTTCAATAGCATGGTCGATCAGATAATGAAAACTGGAGCTATTTGTTGGATTTGAAAAGGAGGATGGAGTGGTGCTATGCGTTCAATATACTAAAAATCGCTTCAGATTCAGATGCTTTTCGAAGTTTTACAAATGCTTTTTGTAATGTATTTAGAACACTTTGATAGGATATGCCCATAACGGTAGAAATTTGATTTGGCGTCAAACCACTATAATACCTAAGGAAAACCGTTTCTTTTTCTCGTACTGAAAGACTGTTCAATAATTCTGTAAGTACAGTTCTTTTCATTGTTGTCAGTTCTTGCTTTATAGCAATTTCCTCTGGAGAAAAATCAAACTTGGCTCTATTCTCAATTGCCTCATCATAATCCAGAAAGACCCGTTCCTTCTTTAGCTTTTTAAACACCGCACGTCTAAACGACACGAACAAATAAGACCGAATATTGTTCACTTCACCGAAATTCTGCTTGTTGTCATACAGGTAAATAAAAAAATCTTGAAGGCAGTCTTCGGTCAATGCTACATTGCCCGAGATTTTAAGTCCATAATCGTAGAGCACAGAATAGTACCCCTTGAACAGGGCTGAAAAGGCATTTAAATCACCTTTTACAAAAAAATACCAAATTGATTTTTCTGGTGTTATATCCATTCTACGAAATATCCAAAATTTATCAAATATAGGGTTTTTAATATGGATGTGATCTTGCTAAGGTCACCAGGGTACACGACAAATTTCTCTAAACCGAACAGATATGGACAGTTTCACTTTGGAGCCGTCCCCACCCCTGCCTGTCCGGCAGGCAGGCTAACCCTCCCCCGAAGGGAGGGAGCCGTTTCTCGACACCTATGAACCCCCGGCTTTTGCAGGATCTGCCCCCCCTCCCTCTGGAGGGGTCGGGGGAGGACAGTCCGGTAAAATGGTATTCTATTGAACAGAAAGGGAAATTTGTCGTACACCCGGTCACCAGCGGTTTTTAGCCCAAAGGACATAAGTGCGGGGTCTTTTGCCGCCTCACGAAGAAAACCGGTTATCTGTCAATGTGTTTTTGCCGAAAACCACACCACAATGCGGCATATTAAAGACCGTTTTTTAAGTTATGTACGTATGGAACAGGCCCCGTTTATACCATTAACGGTAAACAGGCAGGCGTAGGGATTCCCTGCCCGTATCGAAAAGGTGCGTTCGGGCGGGCTCGTGACTCGGAATGATAAGGGTGTGTTTGAATGACAAAACAGGGCAAATGGTCATAAAAAAACCCTCGACATTGGCATCGAGGGTTT
>JAJRSY010000169.1 GCA_024278565.1 Bacteroidota bacterium | reverse complement strand
ACCATGAACTCTCAAAATATAATCGATGAGATCGGTAAGTTTATCTTGGCCGCACTTGGGGTGACCTCATTACTGTTCTTCTTTTTCTTTCGAAGTTTTAGGGCAACCTTGATCTCAATGTTCGTTGTGATCATTGGCGTCATGTGGGCCTTTGGCATTTTAGGACTTTTGCAGTATGAAATAACGGTATTGACGGCATTGATCCCGCCCTTGATTATCGTAATCGGTATACCGAACTGTATTTTCTTGATCAACAAATACCAGCAAGAGGTAAAAAAACATGGCAATCAGGCCCTTTCATTACAAAGGGTCATCTCAAAAATCGGTAATGCCACCTTGATGACCAATGTTACCACGGCTTCGGGTTTTGCCACTTTCATTGTGACGGACAGTAAACTATTAAAAGAATTTGGTATTGTTGCCTCAATCAATATTATCGGAATATTTATTTTATCGCTCCTAATTATACCGATTGTCTACAGTTTTATGCCTCTGCCAAAAACCAAACATTTAAAGCATTTGAACAAAAAATGGGTCGATGCCTTTGTAAACTGGACGGTACGTATTGTAAAAGAAAAAAGAATTTCAATATATATCACTTCAATAGCCCTTTTGGTACTCAGTATAATCGGTATCTATCAAATTGACATTTCTGGGAGCCCTATTGAAGATATGCCGAAAAAAGAGCAGTTTTTCAAAGATATTCGGTTTTTTGAGCAAGAGTTCGACGGTATTATGCCTGTTGAGATCATAGTCGACACCAAACGCCCAAAAGGGGTTTTAAAACTTGCCACCTTAAAAAGACTTAATCGATTGGGAGCGGTCATCGAAGAAATCCCTGAACTCTCTAAACCCATATCAGTGGTCAATCTGGTGAAATATTCAAAACAGGCGTTTTACAACGGCATTCCGAAATACTACCAACTACCGACCTCACAAGAAAACACGTTTATAATGGATGTGGCTCGAAAGTCTTCCAAAAACGGAAATCTTTTAGAAAGTTTTGTAGACAGTACCGGTCAAACCGCTAGGATCACCACATTCATGAAAGATGTCACCACAGAACGAATGGAAGAAATCGAAACACGGTTAAAAGAGAACATTGCCAAAATTTTTCCTGACAAGCGCTATGAGGTGTACATGACCGGTAGCGCACTTCTTTTTCTAAAGGGCACCAAATATTTGGTGAACAATCTGGTGCTTTCATTGGCACTGGCCATTTTACTGATCGCCCTTTTTATGGCCTATCTGTTTCGGTCTTTTCGTATGATCGTAATTTCATTAATCCCCAATTTATTGCCTTTGCTGATTACCGCTGGTGTTATGGGTTTTGTCGGGGTACCCATAAAACCATCCACGATTTTGGTATTTAGTATCGCTTTTGGTATTTCAGTAGATGACACCATACACTTTCTAGCAAAATACAGGCAAGAACTAATGGCCAACAAATGGCATATTAAAACATCGGTATATGCCGCTTTGCGCGAGACCGGGGTGAGTATGCTCTATACTTCAATTGTGCTGTTCTTCGGTTTCTCGGTGTTCATCATCTCAAATTTTGGCGGAACCGTGGCCTTGGGTGCCCTGGTCTCGGCAACATTGCTTTTCGCTATGTTGGCGAACTTGGTATTGCTGCCATCCTTACTACTTTCCCTTGAAAAAAGCATTGCCAACAAAGAGGTGCTTAAAAAACCCCAAATTGACATTCTTCCGAAAGATGAGGTCAACACCCCTAAGAACAAAGATTGATCCATGTAGTGGATTTTCTAATTTGGAATTGGGTCTAACAACAATTTAATCTGTTTTTGAGATCGGTTCTTTTTTACCAAAAGGCTATCTTTGAATTTTAATTTTTTGACATGAAATCCCTTAGCGTAAAAGAACTACTTGCCACCGAACCAAAATCACAGAAAGTTGTAACAAACGGATGGGTAAAAACATTTAGGAGCAATCGTTTTATTGCCCTTAATGACGGATCAACCATAAACAACATTCAATGCGTAGTTGACTTTGAGAATTTTGATGAGCAGCTACTAAAACAAGTAAATACAGGAGCTGCCCTAAAGATAACCGGCATCTTGATAGAAAGTCAAGGCAGGGGGCAAAGTGTCGAAATTCAGGTCAAAGAACTATTTGTTCATGGCGGGGCAGATCCAGAGGTGTACCCGATCCAACCAAAAAAACACTCGATGGAGTTTTTGAGGGAGCAAGCCCACCTAAGAGTGCGCACGAATACGTTTTCTGCCATTATGCGGGTACGTTCTGCACTGTCGTTTGCCATTCACCAGTATTTTCAACAAAACGGATTTTATTATTTCCATGCCCCGATTGTTACCGGATCTGATGCCGAAGGTGCAGGTGAAATGTTCAGGGTAACCACCTTAGACCCAAAGAACCCACCATTAAATGAAAATGGTGAAATCAATTATAAAGAAGATTTCTTCGGGAAGGAAACCAATTTAACGGTATCGGGCCAGTTAGAGGCCGAGGCCTATGCCATGGCATTGGGCAAGGTCTACACCTTTGGCCCCACATTTAGGGCAGAAAACTCGAATACAACAAGGCACTTGGCCGAATTCTGGATGATAGAACCCGAAGTGGCCTTCAATGATCTAGATGACAATATGGATCTTGCAGAAGATTTCATCAAGAACGTCATTAAATACATTTTGAAAAATTGCGATGATGATCTTCGATTTTTGGAAAAACGCTTATTGGACGAGGAAAAAACAAAACCCCAGGCCGAACGCAGCGAAATGCCATTGATCGATAAGTTGAAATTCGTTGCTGACAATACATTTAAACGAATCACCTATACCGAAGCAATAGACATATTAAGGAACTGCAAACCCAACAAAAAGAAAAAATTCAAATATCGTATTGATGAATGGGGTGCAGACCTGCAAAGCGAACATGAACGTTTCTTGGTAGAGAAACACTTTAAATGCCCCGTTATACTGTATGATTACCCAGCGAAGATCAAGGCGTTCTATATGCGTTTGAACGAAGATGGCAATACCGTACGTGCAATGGATATCCTGTTTCCGGGCATTGGTGAAATCGTTGGGGGCTCACAGCGTGAAGAGCGCTTAGATGTACTGAAAAGCAAAATGGAAGCCTTGGGCATACCCGAAGAAGAACTATGGTGGTACCTAGATCTACGTAAATTCGGTACTGCCGTTCACAGTGGCTTCGGACTTGGTTTTGAGCGCTTGGTGCTATTTGCCACAGGAATGGGAAACATCAGAGATGTAATACCTTTTCCACGAACTCCCCAAAATGCCGATTTTTAATCTCTTAGGGTTTAATTCCCCGAGGCTTGCCTCGCATTAAGAGGGAAGTTTGAAAACCTTAGGTTTTCATTGAAAAAACTTTCTTCCACTAAATACCTCGTATGCTTGCATCGAGGCAGTTTATTCGCAGAGCGATAGCCAAAAAGAAATTTAGCAACCTCGCCCAAGGGCAGGTCGGCTAGATCTAAGTAATTCTTGGTCAATTGAAAAAATTTAAACGAGTTCAGTTTATTTACTAGACTATTATCTTGGGCACAAATGAAATAAAACAGTGATTTTTTCTTTAACTTTATGAACATAAGACGAGTTCTTTAAAAGATGTAGAATTTTACCAATGCTAAAACAATACTTACAGTTTAAATTATCACAAAAGCTATCGCCTCAACAAATTCAGTTGATGAAGTTGATACAACTGCCCACACAGGCATTTGAACAACGCCTCAAACAAGAACTGGAAGAAAACCCAGCCCTAGAAGGCGGTAAAGAAGAAAGTGATGACCTAGATGACGATTTCGACGATATGTACGAAGAGGAAACCGATAATGAGAGCATCACTGCCGATGATATCAATATTGACGAATATCTAAGTGATGACGAAATACCTGATTATCGCACTAGGGCAAACAACTATAGTGCCGATGATGAAGAAAAAACCATGCCCCATGCGGCAGGTGTTTCTTTCAACCAATATCTTCTTAGACAGTTGGACACCTCTTATTTGAACAATGAGGAATGGAGCATTGCCGAATTTTTGGTGGGCAGTGTTGACGAAAGTGGGTATATCAGAAGACCCATCGCAGATATCATGGATGATCTTGCCTTTACCCAGAACATCTATACCGATGAAAAAACCATTGAAAAAGTATTGCGTTTAGTGCAGGAACTGGATCCCCCCGGAGTTGCTGCAAGATCGTTGGAAGAATGCCTTATCATTCAATTGAAACGAAAAAAGCTGACCCCGGGTATTGAAAGGGCCATTGAAATATTAGAAAGATCTTTTGAACAATTTAGTAAGAAACACTATAAAAAACTCATTCAAAAACACGGTATTTCAGAAGATGAACTCAGGGAAGCTATTTCTGAAATCGAAAAACTGAACCCCAAGCCAGGTGGGTCTTATTCGGGCAACAATCGTCAGGTAGAGCATGTTGTTCCTGATTTCACCATACGAATCGTTGAAGGTGAACTAGAACTTGCCCTAAACGGAAGAAATGCCCCAGAGCTTCATGTATCAAGAGAGTACAACAATATGCTCAAGGGGTACAAAGACGCCAAGAAGAAGACGAAATCACAGAAAGATACGGTACAGTTCATCAAACAAAAATTAGATGCCGCCAAATGGTTCATTGATGCCATTCGTCAAAGACAGCAAACACTGTTCATTACCATGAACTCTATAATGCAGTATCAAAAAGAATATTTTCTTACCGGTGACGAACGCAATCTTCGCCCCATGATCTTAAAGAACATTGCCGATGACATTGATATGGATGTTTCTACCGTATCACGGGTAGCCAACAGCAAGTATGTAGATACCCCTTATGGTATAAAGCTCATCAAAATATTTTTTTCAGAATCGATGAAAAATGACCAAGGTGAAGATGTGTCAACCAAAGAAATCAAAAAAATACTGGAAACGGTTATTAAAGAAGAGTCAAAGAAAAAACCGTTGACCGACGATAAATTGGCGGCAATCCTCAAAGAAAAAGGGTATCCCATAGCACGAAGAACGATTGCTAAATACAGAGAACAACTAGATATTCCGGTGGCGCGCTTGAGAAAACAAATTTGATGCTACCCAAATCCCATCACTTTGGTTATTTATTGTTTGCAAGCGAATCGATTTAGATACTTATTTACACGATGAAACTTTTTCTTAAAACGATTTCCTATATATTCCATCCTCTTTATATACCCATCGTAGGTACCGTTTTATACTTCATGTTTACCCCAAAATATGGTCCGCCAGAATTTCAAAGCGGAAACATTTTGCCCATTTTTATCTTAACGGTCATTATCCCCATTATATCCTACCTTATCCTAAAAAATATTGGAATGGTAAGTTCGGTATTTACCCCCACCATTCAAGAACGGAAATACTCCCTTTACGTTAGCCTTTCACTACTCTTGATTGTAATCTACAAGATTATTCCGAACAATTTCACCATAGAACTGCATTACTATTTCATTGGTCTAATTTCGGCAGTAATGGCTACATTGCTCTTGTTGTTCTTTAACTTCAACAGCAGCATTCACCTTATGGGCATGGGTAGTTTGTTAATGTATTTGGTAGGTCTTAGCGTTCACTTCGAAATCAATATCACCCTAATCATAAGCTTGGTAATTCTGGCAACAGGCCTGGTGGCCAGCTCGCGACTTTACTTAAATGTACATAGCAGGGCAGAGGTGTTGGTCGGCTTTCTTATTGGGTTGGTTTCACAACTCTTGACCGTAAAGTTTTGGCTGTAGTCACCTCTATCTATAAAATATAGAAAATAAAACCGATTCGTAAGGGTTTCATGGTAATACCCTCACCATTAACCATAACCCCATCATTAAAAAGCCCAGTCAATGAATAATACCCATGAATATTAAAAGTGTTCCACCCAAAGTTCAAGGTAAGGCCGTATGAAAATTGTCTAACATCGGTATTTTTGAAAGATTCCCTTACCTCATCCGCGATGTATTTAGAACGAGCTCCCAGACCATAGGCCAATCGCACCCCGGCATAGACTCGCCAAAACTTATAATCCTCGGGCGTTGAATTTCTCAATCTGAATTCTATGGGCATTTCTATCGCATGGGTTTCCAACTTACTTCGTTTGAGATCTTCGGTAATGATGCGGTATTCAACACCATTTAAGGCCTCTGAAGCCCTAATGTTCGAATAATAGGTATTCAAAGCCAAGCCTAGACCTATACCCAAGGCAACGGTTCTTTTTTGATTTAAGGGTATGTCTTTGATAAAACCTGCCTGTAGACCATACGATAGATTTCGCTGGCTAACACCATTGGGCTGGCCCAATAAAAAGTTATAGGTGAGACCCATATAAAACTGATCTTCTAGATAGTGCTCATCAACCGTGAAAGTATCTTCTACTGTCTGAGAATACAAGCAAAATGACAGGCTAAACAAAAGACCTAAAACAACATGTTTCATAGCCCTAAAGTTAAAAAATTAAAACCGCTTTGACCAATACTGGTCAAAGCGGTTTTAATAAGTTTGAAATTCTTAAATATTATTGCAGATTAGCAAAAGCATCCCCCGTTGACGTCGTATAATTTACCTTAAGCGCATTTACTTTACGCAATTCCTGTTTGATATCAGAAATGAGACCCATATTGGCATCTCTATCCACTTTGAGAGCGGTAGTCAACACATTTTGTAGATCTTGTGATTTTTTCGCACGTTCCATCAAAATAAAATCACCTACCTCTGAAGGCTTAGCGAACTTATCATTCAACTGAATTTTTGGTTCTGTACCAAACACCTTTGTGTATTCTGGTGTTGGTTTACCCACAAAAATATAAATGACCCTATCTTTTTTCTCCAATTTCTTGACTTCGCTTGCACTTGGTAAATTGTTCATCACTTTTAGCGAACTATCTTTCATAACCGTTACGGTCATAAAGAAGAACAAGAGCATAAATACAATATCAGGTAAAGATGCGGTTGAAACCGCTGGTAACTCACCACTTTTTTTCTTACTGAATTTTGACATACTTTTTTTTTATAGGTATCTAATTTGACGAAGTTTCGGCCTCCGATAACTTTTGCGGAAACAACCCCTGTATCCTTTTGACCTTTTCTTTTAATTCATCCTTCATATCAGCATCTGTCTCAGGATTCAAATATTCGGCCTCCATATCGGTAAAAGCCCTTCCGAACAAGCGTTGAGCCTCTCGGTCACGAAGGTCATTATACGCACCTACAAGTTCATTCTGAACCGTAATATAGGTGCCATACTTGGTCTCTCTATCATTTTTCAATGAAATAATTGCCTTTGTAGGGTTGTCAGATGAGTCGCTATTTCTCTTTCCCTTACAAAAACTGCAACTGCCATCTCCGTTATTATCCAAAAAGGCCATTGCCTTTTCTCTCAAATCTTTAATATCAATAAGATCATCGTCGGCCAACAATTGACCGTTCTTATTAATATTGACCTGAAAAATATTCTTCTGTTTAATAATTACGTCAGTCTCTGGCGGCTCAATAGGTGGTAGCATACGATCCAGACCCGCATCAGTTTCAATGGTGGTGGTCACCAAGAAAAAGATGAGTAACAAGAACGCAATGTCAGCCATCGATCCCGAGTCAACCTCAGGTGCTTTTCCTCTTCTACTCATAGTTTTTGTTTTTTACTTACTGGTTGCGTTTTTAATGGCGCCCCATGCGATTAAACCAACAGCTACCAGCAACAATATAGCAAACATATTTATACCGGCACCAACTCTCTTAACCCCACTTTCGGTTATATCAATGTTCTTATTTGCCATGGCCTCGATACTAATATCGGTTCCGCTTGACAGACCGTAAGCGATACCAAGTACCACCAATAAACCTCCAATTCCAAACAGGGCCTTTTTTAGACCTCCCTTGGTCGAGCCCAAATTTTTAAGCCCGAAGATAATAGTAGAAATGACCGAAACCGCCAGTAGTAGATAAGCTAGGCCAAACATAGCGCTGATTCCACCGCTTTCCAAAGCCACTTCCATAGGTGCATCACCGTCTGGCATGAAAAACAAAAGTATAAACGCTATAATACTAATAACGATCAATCCGATTTTTACAATTTTATGCATTATTTTTAGTATTAAGTCCGACTATTATTTTTTGTGTGCTACCAGCATATCAATCAAAGAGATTGAAGAATCTTCCATATCATTGACAATACTATCAATCTTAGCGATAATGTAGTTGTAAAAAATTTGAAGGATAATAGCCGTAATAAGACCAAATACCGTTGTCAATAACGCCACTTGAATATCACCTGCAATCAACGAGGCACTTAAATTACCTACGGCACTGATCTTCTCAAAGGCCGCGATCATACCGATTACCGTACCCATGAAACCAAGCATTGGTGCAATAGCGATAAACAAAGACAACCAAGAAACATTTTTCTCTAGTTGCCCCATTTGGACACCGCCGTAAGAAACAATCGCTTTTTCAGCAGCTTCAACACTTTCACCGGCCCGATCCAAACCTTGATAATAAATTGATGCTACAGGACCCTTTGTATTTCTGCATATCTCTTTTGCAGCCTCAACACCACCAGATGCCAATGCATCTTCAACCTGTTGCTTTAGTTTACCAGTATTGGTACTGGCCAAGTTCAAATAAATAATTCGCTCAATGGCGACTGCCAAACCTAAAATCAAACATATTAATACGAAGCTCATGAAACCAGCACCACCTTTGATATACTGTTCTTTCAAAACTTGGGTAAAGCTTTTTTCGGCGGCAGGAGCAGCTTCATCTTGAAGCATGACCGTAGCTGTCATAGTTGATAGACTTGAAACCATTGTGGCAGTGGTTGCTTTTGCATTTACAGTATTTGTACTTAATACAAATAACCCAGCTAGAGCTAGGATTGAGAATAATCTTTTCATTTCTTTCAAACTTAGATTTTGTTAGTTAAATTTAGTGTTAAAGATAAAAATAAAACGCAATAATAAAATTAAAACTTTTTTTTGCAGAGAGGAAGGGATTCGAACCCTCGATACACTTTTGGTGCATACACACTTTCCAGGCGTGCGCCTTCGACCACTCGGCCACCTCTCTATGGTTGAGCCTTAACGGTTGACCAAATAACAAAAAAAAAACTGCTTAGAAAAATTATATGACTCTTTTTTATTGCATTTCTCCCCTCAAAGCAGTTTCAAATATGGTTTTAAACGATTTATTTGATACATTACTCCCCAACAAGTACATTAGTTTGGCTAGGGCAGATTCAGTCGTAATATCTTTACCGTTAATGATTTGCATCTTTTTAAGTTGCTCACTGGTTTCATATTGCCCCATTAGAACACTACCACCCGAACATTGTGTTACGCTCACAATATGTAACCCATTTTTTATTGCTTCCTTTAGGCCAGAAATTAGCCAGGCATCGGTTGGAGCATTTCCGGCACCATAGGTTTCTAAAACCAAAGCCTTTAAATCAGGGGTTTCAAGTACGCTATTCAAGACCGATGGGTTAAGACCGGGAAAAAGCCTCAACAAGCCCACATTATTGTCAAGTACTTTGTGAACAAAGAATTTTTTTGACTGTCTATTGGTTAACAAATGTTCATTGTATACCTTTAAATGAACACCCGACTCTACCAGAGGTGGGTAATTCAACGAAGCGAAAGCCTCAAACTGTTCGGCGTTTATTTTTGTGGTTCGGTTCGCGCGGTACAACTTATACTCAAAATAAAGAGCGACTTCTTGAATGAGCGGTTTATCTTTCTCTTGAAGTGCTGCAATCTGAACTGAGGTTATCAAATTTTCTTTGGCATCGGTTCTAAGATCTCCAATAGGCAACTGCGAACCTGTAAAGATTACCGGTTTACCTAAATTTTCCAACATAAAGCTCAAGGCCGATGAGGTATGGCTCATTGTATCACTACCGTGCAAAACCACAAAACCATCATGGGTTTCATAGTGTTCTTCTATAATACTTGCGATAGCCACCCAATGTGTGGTATTCATATTAGAAGAATCAATGGGGGTATCGAAAGAAACACTATCAATTTGACAGTTCAATTGGGTAAGCTCAGGAATACTCTTCAGCAATCTTTTGAAATCAAAGGCCTTTAGCGTTCCCGTATCATAATCCCTGACCATACCGATTGTACCGCCGGTGTATATCAGTAATACCTTGGTGTGTGTGTTTATTGTTGCCATAATTTACTTGTCATATTCCAAATACCTCTTTGGAATTCGCTGTGGTTATTTTTGCGATTTCTTCATTACCTACGCCATAAATATCAGACAATTTCTCTTGCACCTTAATAAGGTATGCACTTTCATTTCGTTTTCCCCGATAGGGCACAGGTGCCAAATAGGGCGAATCGGTTTCCAAAACAATGTGTTTTAAATCTATTTGATTTAGAAAGGCATCTATTTTTCCGTTTTTAAAAGTTACCACTCCCCCAATTCCTAATTTCATATTATAGGATATAGCTTTGTGTGCCTGCTCTAAAGTTCCCGTAAAACAATGGAATATCCCAAAGAGATCATCTGCCTTTTCATTTTCCAAAACTTCAAATATTTCATCAAAGGCTTCCCTGCAATGAATAACAATGGGCAGATTGTTTTTTTTCGCCAATCGTATCTGGGACACAAAAGCTTTCTGTTGTTCTGGCAAAGAGGTTTTATCCCAATACAGGTCAATACCAATCTCACCAACTGCATAAAATCTGTGCTGTTCGAGCATCTGTTCAACATGGTTCAGCTCATCAATATAGTTTTCTTTCACATGGGTGGGATGCAGCCCCATCATCAAAAACATATTATCAGGGTAGCTCTTCTGTAAATCAAACATCGCCTTGGTATAGCTTGAATCGATTGCGGGTATGAAAAACCGTTTTACACCTTGACCCATAGCGTTCTTTATAACCTCAGCACGATCTTCGTCAAAGGCCTCACTGTATAAATGCGTATGTGTATCGGTCAATATCATAGCGCAAAAATAGGCTTATCTTTGTCAAAAATAACAGATGGGGAGTTTGAAAAAGTTTCTGGAGCAAAAAAAATACACCAAAGTACCTTTGGTTCTTACCGCCACCAACCATTTTGAGATCACAGCCAAAATCAATGGAATTACGGGTAGGTTTATATTAGACACGGGGGCATCGAATACCTGTGTTGGCTTCGACAAGATCAAATTTTTCAACCTCACCTCAAAAGAATCAAAGATAAAAGCTTCAGGTGCCGGGGCTACCAATATGGAGACCTTGATCTCAACTAAAAACCGCATTGAAATCGGTACTTGGACAAAAAAGAAACTAAAATTGGTCTTATTTGACCTTTCGCATGTAAACACGGCATTGACCGAATACCAAGCCCTGCCTGTTGATGGTATAATCGGGGCAGACGTTCTTAAAAAATCAAAGGCCATAATCGATTACAACAAGTGTTGTGTTTATTTTAAAAAGTAAAGTGATCGTACGCTATTGTACCAGTACCTGTAATGAGTGTGGCCATTGATCCTGTCGAAATGCAGTCGAATTCACTCAACACATTTAGGTTTTCGGTTTTTCGCTTGTACCCAGCTTGACTCTGGGTATGAAACCGGCGAAATAGTTCTGCTGAACTTGCCGAAGTACCCCCTACGGCTTGCCTCGGGGGATAGTCGGTTTCAAGAGGTTTTTTGTTCAAAAAATGCTTTTGCGAGAGGTTGTTCAAAGGGTTCTTTATAGTCGCTATAAATAGGGTGCACGACAAATTCCCCTAAATCGAACTAGATCTGGACAGTTTCGCTTTGAAGCTGTTCCCACCCCTGCCTGTCCGGCCTAAGGCAGGCTAACCCTCCCTCGAAGGGAGGGAACCGTTTCTCGACACCTATTAATTTCCGGCTGCAGGATCTGCCCCCCCTCCTCTTGTACTGAGCGTGGCCATTGAGCATAGTAAATTTCCCTGCGCCAAGAGCGCAGGGCGTTTTCTTCAATGCCGTGCATTGATCATGTATCGAACAACCTGAGCTGTTTTGCATCATCCGCCCTTCCCTGATTTTCGATATACTTCTCGATTATTCTTCTGTCACCCCTACCGCTTACAGTAGAGATATAGTAACCGTCGGTCCACCCCCCCCCTCCCCACAGCTCCTTCTTGAGCATCGCATTTCCTTGAACAAAATCCGTGAGGTTATGCTCTTCATCAGCCGGATTACCTGACCCCCTGAATACTTCGGCAAAAACCTGCACAGCACATGCACATGGTTCCTGTCGAAACCTACCGTACCGACATCTATATAATAACGCTCTTTGAAACCTTCAAGAATTTCCAAAACTAGCTCCTCCATGACAGGGTCGAACAACGCCTTCCTATATTTTACCGTCAACTGAATGTGATAGTAACATTCGGAAACATTATGGTGCCAATGCCAAGTGCCTTCCGTAATTTTGACCATACCCAAAAATACGGTTTTCGTGCTGCGCACGAAGGCAATTCAGCCCTGCGCCAAGAGCGCAGGGTGTTCTT
>JAJRSY010000010.1 GCA_024278565.1 Bacteroidota bacterium | reverse complement strand
CTACATGGACCGTCAACCAAGATACCGTATGACCAGATCGCCTTTGTTTATTTCCCATTCAACTAATATAGAAAAATGTGTGGCAACTGAAAGTCTTGCACTAAAGTGCATAGTTTCAACTAACGATTGTGACCAATGAAAGTTGATAATCGGTTTAGGTTCTGAACGCGCATTATTTACATTTGAATATAGCAATTTTGATGATGAAAAAATTGAAACAGACAATAAAGAAGTAGTGCGGGACATATTTCAATTAATCCCGTTGTTTTTTAATTACCTTTACCCCCATGCAAAAAATCACACAAATCTACGGTATAAGAGCGGTTTTGGAAGCCATAAATGCCAATGAGCCCATTGATAAGGTCTTTGTGCAAAGAGGCCTTAAAGGCGACTTGTTCAGGGAGTTGGAAAGCACCGTTCGCAAGAACCAGATCACCGCCTCTTACGTGCCGATCGAAAAACTCGACCGCCTGACCAAGAACAACCATCAGGGTGTAGTGGCCAACATATCCCCTATTTCCTTTTATGACTTTGAGGCCCTGGTCGAAAATGTCATGGAGAACAAAAAGCAACCCTTGTTCCTGTTATTGGACCAACTTTCAGATGTACGGAATTTTGGTGCCATTATACGTACTGCGGAATGCACCGGGGTCGACGGAATCATCATTCAAAAGAAGGGTGCGGCCCCCGTAACCGCCGACACCATCAAAACATCAGCAGGTGCGGCCTTTAAGGTACCCATTGCCAAGGTCGACCACATCAAAGATGCCGTTTTCTATTTACAGGCCTCGGGCGTGCAGGTGATAGCCGCCTCAGAAAAAACGCCAAAGACCATTTATGACATTTCTTTCACGCAACCGATCGCGATCATCATGGGTTCTGAAGATCGCGGTATCAGCCCTTCTATTCTAAAAGCGGCCGATCATACCGCCAAACTTCCCTTACTGGGCGAAATTGCCTCTTTGAACGTATCGGTGGCCTGTGCTGTTTTTTTATATGAAGTGGTGCGACAACGGTTTTCGAGGTAAGAGTTTAGGAGTTTAGGAGTTTAGGAGTTTAGGAAACTACAATTCTATATTGAGAATCACTTACCCTTCACCAACTATTCTGAATTTGAACCATCTTCTCTTTTGTACTGGTAGGTTATTTTAATCGCTTCCGATTCGAGTGTAGGTTCCTCTTCCTTTTTTTCTACAAAATTCCCATCCTTATCGAACTGTGTTATAAACTCATCATCTTCGTAATTGAAATCTTCCTGCTCCCAATCATACTTCTTGGGCGAGGGCATATCGGTTTTCATAAAAATCGCCAAGGCTAGACCAGTTATGAAACCACCCAAATGGCCTTCCCAAGAAATACCTTTTTCTACCGGAAAAATATACCACAGCATACTGCCATAAATAAAAACGACAATCAACGAAAGTGCCACCAAACGGTAATATTTGGTAAAAACTCCCTTAAAAAAAACAAAACTGACCAAAACATAGATGACACTACTCGCCCCAATATGATACGAGGGCCTTCCGATAACCCATGTAAATAGCCCCGAAAACAAAATACCGAGCAGCACTACCCTCATAGCCACATTTCGATAAAAATAGAACATGGCCGACAACAATACGGCCAACGGAATGGTGTTGTTATACAAATGCGCTACAGAACCATGGATAAACGGACTGAAAATCACCCCTCTTAGACCAGTTAGTGTTTTAGGGTATACCCCATATTGGTTCAAATTGACACCCAGACGAAGTTCGACCAAAAAGACAGTCCATATTAAGAGAACAAATAGTATAGGAACGATGAGTACATTGTACGAAAATTTAAAATAGTTGGGTTCTGACATATTTATAATTGTTCTACTATAGCGGTTGCACTTAAAAGACAGTGAATGAACCTGTATTTAGAGTTCTTTGTACCTTGTAGCTTGCTCCTTAAATTTAATACAGTCCTATTTTATAAAACTGCTTATGATGTACTATTTTTAAAATACGTATACTGTTGTTTTCTACAATAAAATGTACCCCAAAAGGATAGGTTTTAGCATGGGCAATGCGAATGCCCCTATATCTTACTTCATGATGATGCGGATTTTCCTTTAATTGGTCAATGGTTTTGATTAAATCAGAAGAAAAACCATCATTTATAGTAGCTGATATTTTTAAATAATAATCAGAAGCCTCTTTTAAATTTAGCCTAGCTTCATCAGATAAAGTGATAGTGTACTGCATTATTTACTGAGCAATTGTTTTTTCACTTCTTCCCAAGGGGTGTAGTTCAACTCCCCTTTTTCGTGCTTATCCAACATTTCATCCATAATTGCTTTATATGCGTCGGTTAGTTCAATATCATTGGCTTTTTCTTTTAATACATGCTCCATATAATTCTTGAGTTTTCTTCCCTCTCGCTCTGCCTGTATCTCTAATAATGCAATGGTCTCAATGTCCAATGTAATCTCTTTTCGTTTTTTATTCTTTAACATGTACGTATTCTTTACTGCTAATATACGTATTATTTACGGTGCTATAAGCTGTTCATAGCTTAATTACGAAGATTGGTGTACGACAAATTCCCTTTTTTAATGAGTTCCACCTCTAGTCAACCAAAAATTGAAAACCTGAATAAATTGTTGATTTCTACTCAAACAATGGCAGAACCATTACTTTTATACCATGAACGAACCTCTTGCAGAACGGGTACGCCCTAAAACCTTAAACGATTACATAAGTCAACAACATCTTGTTGGCAAGACTGGTTCATTGACACACCAGATCAAAAAAGGTACGATTCCCTCCCTAATTCTATGGGGCCCACCGGGAACCGGAAAAACCACCCTTGCAAATATTATAGCGCACGAAAGCAAAAGACCCTTTTATTCTTTGAGCGCCATTAGCAGTGGCGTCAAAGACATCAGGGAAATCATTGAAAAAGCAAAACAAAGTGGGGGTCTGTTCACCACAAAAAACCCGATTCTTTTTATTGATGAAATACACCGTTTCAGTAAATCGCAGCAAGATTCACTTTTGGGCGCGGTGGAAAAGGGATGGGTCACCCTAGTCGGGGCTACCACCGAAAACCCAAGTTTCGAGGTTATACCTGCCCTATTGTCACGATGTCAAGTGTATGTTCTTAATCCGTTTGGAAAAGAAGACCTTGAGGCCTTGCTTCAAAGGGCCATAAAACAGGATGTTGTTCTAAAGGATAAAAAAATAAAACTAAAAGAGACCGAGGCGCTTTTGAGATTGTCAGGGGGCGATGGCCGTAAACTCTTGAACATCTTTGAACTTATAGTCAACGCTGAAGAAACGAATACAATTACCATTACCGATAAACTGGTCATGGCTAAGGTTCAAAAAAATACGGTTCTTTACGATAAGACCGGTGAACAGCACTACGATATTATTTCTGCCTTTATCAAATCAATTCGCGGCAGCGATCCTAATGGCGCTGTGTATTGGTTGGCCAGAATGATAGAAGGTGGTGAAGACGTGAAGTTCATCGCCCGTAGAATGTTGATCTCTGCTTCGGAGGATATCGGGCTCGCCAACCCAACGGCACTTGTAATGGCAAACACTTGTTTTCAAGCCGTTACTACGATCGGCTACCCCGAATCTAGAATCATTCTGAGCCAATGCGCCATTTATCTAGCGACATCAGCAAAGAGCAATGCTAGTTATATGGCTATTGGTAAGGCGCAGCAAATGGTAAAGCAGACCGGGGATCTTTCGGTTCCCCTACCCCTACGGAACGCCCCTACCAAACTAATGAAAGACCTGGGTTATGGCAAGGAATACAAATATGCCCATAACTATGATAATAATTTCGCCGAGGAAGAATTCTTGCCCGAAGAGCTAACCGGTACAACATTCTACGAACCCGGAAGCAATCAAAGGGAAAATGCCATCAAAGACTTTTTAAAAAAGAGATGGAAGGATAAGTATGGACTTTAATCTATGTTTACTGACTAAACCCTGAACTGAGGCCAGTAAAAACTTCGTCTTTGCGAGGGGCATTGAAGTAATTGGTTATCTCGCATAAAACGACGACTAATCTAAGTAACACCGTGACTCAAAGTCACGGTGTTACTAACTCAAATTTTTTTTTTTTAGCCGAAATGAATTTGTGTTCCAAAGTTAGAGATCGCTTCGCTGCACTCGCAAATACATTTGGGAGGATAATTCGTCTTTGCGAGGAGTATTGAAGTGTGGTTATCACCCTGAGTTAAACCCAGATCAAAACTTAATGTTCAACTCCTCAACCACGAGGTTTCCATTTTCAGGGTATTCAAAATACCATTTTCCATCCACCGTATACACCATGCCATATTTATAATCGGTCTTTGCCAAATAAACGCTGGGCATAGAGCTTTTATATATTCTAAATCGAATTTTGGGTGTACTATCGACCAATTGATAACCGTTTGGCAACTCTTGGGCATAAAGTACAGTATGTTTCGAATTGCCCATTTTTTTTGAACTATCGATAGATGTAGCTGCTTCGGCCTTTTTGAAATCAGACTGAACCGGGGCTCGGTCTTTGTAACTCTGCTCTTCTCTGGTGGTCTTTTGTTCTATCATTTTGATATTGTCCCCACCCGCTTTTTTTATATCTGAGGCCACAGGTCTGCGGTCTCTGTACGATTGATTCTCAAGGGTTGCCTCTTGCTGTACCATAGGGTCTTGGTACTTATCCAATTTCGGTTTTTCTTTCAGTTTTTTGACATCGTTTTTAAAGCTAATGGTTACAGGCCCTTCTTGTTCTGATTTTGGCACATACCCATAGTTTATACCATCAAAAGAGTCAAGTGCCTCGGTCAGTGCTTCTTTATAGGCCTCTTTATACTCCTTTTTCTTGCTCGTGCCCTGCTGGGTGACAAAAATCTCTTTATTGGAACAATCTTTCAAAACCAATGAGGTCTTGGTACTGAACAGCGAGGAGCTGTCATCAAGCCCAACAAAAAGCCCCAAACACCTATTCTTGTTAAGGTCCTCAGGTAAACTACCCTCATATACGGCTTCAAAGCCTTTTTGGACAAACAAATGCTTGATCAAGGTACTGGTATGGTGCTGGTTGTCTTTCTTAAAACCATCGAACCTTTTGGGTACGACTATATACTTATACTCATTTAATTGTGCCTGTACCCTACCTACAAAACCTGCCATAATAAAAATGGATAGAACTATACTTTTCATAGGATTCTTTTTATTAGAGTACATCTTTCACTTAGTAGGCTCCTTTTAACATTGCTGAAAAAAGATTGTACTCAAGAGTGGGAAAAGATGCATTCTTGGTTATACAGAAATTATATATGAAAAAAGCGTGCCAAAGAAAAAATCAATTTACAGAGCGGCCTTTATCGCAATATTATTTCTTGCCCCAAGATATGATATTTAATCCGAATTGAAAAGAGGTGTAGTGACTGTCGGCCAAATTTTGATAGGCCAATAGGTTATCTGCCAAAAGGTAGAGGTTTACGAGCCCTGCCTGAATACTGATCCCTAGACCAATATTGGTATATGAGAATTTATCTATCGTATACGTGGTCTTTACGGCCATGAAATTGCCAAATCTTCTGTGATAGAAAGCCGTAAGGGCTGCTTGGGGTCCCCTTGGGCGGTTGATCATATAAATTTGGCCACCTAACCCATTCGCATATTTGGACCCTCTATTACTTTGAGTTGCATTGGGACCACAATCGCAGTCCGCTCTTCTTTGCGCTTGTCTACCGAAATTGTAGCGCAAAGATGCATATAACTTGGTTGGTCTAAAACTCAGGTAGTTTTTGGTATTCGATTCAAAAAGTACTATTGTCTCGATCTCATCGACCAAATCTTGCCAAAAGTCTTTGTCAGGATCTACTAGGGCATCAGGTAAAATAGCGGTAACCCCCTCAGTAATGGCATTACCGTTCAGCGTATAGGTTTTTATATCATTTGCGTGGTAGATAAACCCAAGATCCAAAAGACTACCGGAAATAACGGTTTGTTCAGTCAGGTTATAGGTAAAACCCAAATCAACACCGAGGCCAAGATTACCTCCAAAAAACCCCCTTTTTAATATGGTATTGGGTAGGGTTTCCTCTTTTTCAGCATCTCTAATAGCTCTGATCCCCGATGTTCTCCATTCCATATCTGCATTAATGGTATTCCTCAATAAATTGTTCTGGCCCTCACTGGTGACAAAATACCCTTTGTTACGTGAAGAGTTAAAATCAAAAATACTGGAGTATATTTTACCCCTCACACCAAAGGTAAGCTGATCGCTCAACTTTTTATTAACTCCAAAATGGAACACGTTCAACATTGCGCCCCTTGTTTTCAGATCGCCCAGATCAAACCTCTTGCTCAAGTGATCGGCGTTTCCCTCAAAGGCCAAAATGGCATAGTCTTGAAACCAATACCCTATGGCATCGCCTTCATTGTATATGCCAAACGAGTAAAAAACATCGGAATCCCTTCCCCTGAACCCACCATTCAAGAGTTCGATCTGATAGGTTCCGCTCAATTCGTCCCTAGACGTCATTCCTGAAATAGCACGGTCTCTGACCTTATCGTTAAAATCGAGTCCGTCGTTTGCAAAAAGGTCGTTTACCGAAATTCCACTTGAACCCGCCTGAAACGATACTCCCGATAACATAGGAACGCCTGTGTACCACTTAAAATCAGTTTTCGCCCCAGGATTGACCATCAACGACTGGGGAATTTCGGTAAAATCATACAGCAATTGTTTGTTTTGCGCATACGCACCAACACATACCCATAAAATGGACATATATATTAACTTGGAAATCCTCATTTGATGCGAACCCTGAATTTACCACTTGATTTAAGTGTGATCATTGGGCTCGGTAAGCTTGAAGTACTTATATTGTCACCCAAATTGACGGCAGTCACCCGTATTGAAGAAAGGTTTTTGATTATATCTATGCTGCGCCCTGTACTGCCATAGGCAATATCACGTTGTAAAATCAATGTTGGCGCCTTTTGCATAGTAAAAACCTCAGCATCAAGAACAGCTCCTTCGATATCTAAAAACTCAACGGTAATCTCTAGATTCTTGCTAGTGGTGTTCTCAACCTCGTAGGTAACCACACCGTCAAGAACTCGCTTCGCAAAGACATCGTCACTAAAAGCGTCGAAATTAAAATCATTGTTAAATACATTGGTCTCGGTCACAAGGTTTATGACACGTTCGGAAGCTTCAACATATATAATACTGGCCTCAAAAGTTGGGGTCATATCAAGTTGATCGAACTGGTCAAAATCCAATTCGTCAACACAAGAGGGCAATACCGTTGATAACAGTATACCCGACAATACAAATTTGAGAGTTCTTTTCATTTGACCCAAGCTTCTTTCACCTACCATTAGAGTAGGGTTGTAATGCTATTATTGCTATTATTATAACTCTACAAAAAGGTTTTTATTTCACCTAAATCTTGAATCATCGGGCAAAAGTTGTGTTTCTCTTCATTATGCGTATTAAAATGTAAGGTATGGTAGCCAATGGCCTGTGCACCCAATATATCAGCTTCAAGATTATCGCCAATCATCAAGGCGTTATCAGGGGTTACTTTGGCCTTGTTCAAGGCAAGTTGAAAAATTATCGCATCTGGCTTTTTTACACCCGCCATCTCCGAATCGACAATATGCTCAAAATAGGCATGGATACCTGAATTCATTAATTTTTTAGTTTGAATTTCATTAAAACCATTGGTAATAATGTGCAGCTTATACTTGGGCTTTAGATAATCAAGAATTTCTATGGTATTCGGAAAAAGGTGATTGTGAGAAGCTAAATGTAAAATATACTCGTCTGCCAATCGATAGATCTTCTCATCAGAAATAGTATGGCCCAACCTATCAAAAACCGATTTCAGACGTTGGTAGCGCAATTCATCTTTGGTGATTTTATTTTCTCTGTACAACTTCCAAAAAGTCAAATTTGACGGAACATATACTTTTAGAAAGTCAGTAACATCGACCCTAACATCGTTTTCCATCAATATTTTTTTAAACGTAAGCGCAGAATTCCTCTCGAAATCCCATAGGGTGTGGTCAAGATCAAAGAAAACATCTGTAACCCAGTCTTTAAACATGGTAGTTCTTTATAATGGTTTCATACAAGTTCTTCCAATCTACCCTGTGCGAACTCCCCAGTAATTCATTGGAAAAAACGGTTACAAAGTCGCCCTCTACATTTTTAACCTCTTGGTAAAGAGATCCGATTTTATCGACTATCTCATTGGTTGAAGTCAAACGGGTTATGGCATAATCATGTACCGCAAACGGATGCACCCGTATCGGTTGTTGCACCTCAAGATTTATATCATACAGATAAAATGGGGTACAGGTACTGGCCCTAAACCCAATTTCATGGGTATAGCCCATGGTGTAATCATCGGTAAACTCAGCTTCGACCAAATTTCTATAGGTATTGGGCACATCGACCCTATTGTATCGCATTCTTGAATGGTTGATAGGCCTGTTCACCACAGCCGATAATTTTTTTTGCTCGATTTTCAATAATTCGACGTCGCCAAAAGAGCTATAAGATGCCGTAAGGGCAACAACACTATAGTCTGCAATTGACTTAATCAGGTGCTTAAACTTGTTGTTGTTTGGGGATACGTTTTTGTCATAAGTAGAATAGTCGGCGAACTGAAAAAAGAACATACTGTCAATCTTGTACTTTTTATGCAATTCAACCAAGTAGGAAAAATTATCATAAGGATCCCTTTTGGGATCGAACCAAACCTGAATTCGGTTTACTACCCGTTTTAACTTCAGCGATCCCAGATCCAAGAAGAAACCGGCAACGCCCCTAACCAAACCCCGGTATGCAAAGCAATGTGAAGTTGTCACGTCAATCAACGAGGTATAGGCATACTTTTTTTTCTTTCGTATTATATCAGGAAAGCGCTCTTCGAGTTTGTTAAGCAACTTTAATGCCCACAAATCAACCACAGGGCGGTGTAAAAAGCCATTCTGATACCCAATACTATCTTTTGGGGAAAACCTACCGTGCTCATCTTTTACATGGGGTAAATACTCCTCATAACGACTCAATAAATAAAAACTGGCCGAAAAAACATCAAAAGGAACAGCACTACGCTCGCCTGTTGAAAAAAAACAGGGAACCCCCTCCCAATTCCCAATATTTATATGCAGGTCATTGATACCTTGTTCGAACAATAGGTCGTTGCTACGAATAAAAAACTCGTTCTGCAAAGGCTGTTTGGTATAAGTGATTTTGGCACCCGAATGTTTAATAAAGTTTTCGACCTTGGTGGTAAAAGCAACCTCAATACCCAATATTCGAGTGAATAGTTGTTTCATGGTATAACTGAAACGAGGGGTTATTTTATGAGTATAAATGAGTAACATAGCTATAATTTCAAAACAAGAAGTTCCTTTTTTTGTATCTGGAAGGTTAACAAATTATCAGACCAAATTACAACTTCTCTCAAAGCAATTTTTCATCGGCAAAGCTAAAATAATCCTTTTGGGTAATGATCAAATGATCCAAAATTTTTATGTCAAGAGCGGCGGCGGCGGCTTTTAATCTGTGGGTGATCTGCTTATCGGCCTCGCTGGGCTTTAAGGTTCCCGAGGGGTGGTTGTGCGCCAAGACCAGTGCAATTGCACCAAGCTCTAATGCTTGTCTCATTACCAAACGTACATCGACCAAAGTGCCTGTAATTCCGCCCTTGCTCAATTGGGCGGTATGCAGTACCTTGTTCGAGTTGTTCAGATAGACGATCCAAAACTCTTCGTGTTCAAGTTCTCCTACAATGGGCTGCAATAACTCAAAGACATCAGCACTGCTATTTATCTTGGTTATCTTTTGGGCTTCCTCGCCCCTTCTACGCCTCCCCATTTCGAGAGCGGCGGCGATGGTTACGGCCTTTGCCTCACCTATGCCCTTGAACTGCATCAACTGGTTTATAGAAAGTTTCCCAAGATTATTTAGGTTGTTGTCAACTGACGCCAAAATACGCTTCGAAAGTTCTACGGCACTCTCATTTCTGCTGCCCGAACCGATCAAAATGGCAATGAGCTCTGCATCTGACAAAACCGATTTTCCTTTTCGAACCAGTTTCTCCCTTGGCTTGTCATCATCTGACCAGTGTTTTATTGAGAGTGATGTCGGTTTTTCTTGCATACATTAAAAATAGGTATTTGTTGATCGTTAGCGAACAATTAATGGTTATAATACAGTATTGTCCGACAAAACCTGCCTGTCCGGCAGGCAGGGATAAAAGACCGCCCTGCCTGCCGGCCAGGCAGGTTCGCTGAAAGAACAAAGAATAAACCACTATGGATTAGAAATCCATAGTGGTTTATTTTTTATCTTAAAAATCATATTGTTCATTGTATTATGCTTACGAATATATCATACAGAATACTTATCAAGTAGTCAGTGGTTTTCAGAAATCTATAACTTTATAAGAACAATCTTAATTATAGTTGCAATCATCCTTCTGTATTTTATCATAAATACTCTAATTAAAAGTAAAACCTATTATATTTTTATATTTTTTGGTTTACTATTTATTACAATAGCAAAAGAGTATTATTTTTATCAAAAAGACCATAAAGAATATATTGAATGGAAAAAACAAGAGGATAATAATAGAGGAAAAAGAAGGTATTAAACCAAGATCCAGCTAAAAAAGAGGATTAGCTCAACTACTACCGACTACAAGCCGGTAGATTTTATTTCCGCCCATAAGGTGGCTAAAGTTATTCCCCTGAAACCTTACAAATTCCCTTCTTTATCCTCAATATCCCGTTTTTCTATATATTCCATTATCATTTCATCTGTTATTGTTCCTGAACTCACTACAAAATATTCCCGTGCACAAACCAGCCTACCTGTAGGTGTAAAATTCGTTTTTATTGTAAATTCAACCGCATATAAATTCACAGTTATGAAATCTATTTTTGAAGACGGGGCCTACAATGAGCTCGTAAAACGCATTGGTCTTTTAAACGAGACCTCACAACGAAAATGGGGTAAAATGACCGTTGGGCAAATGGTTTGGCATTGTCAGTTGCCCATACTAACAGCTGTTAAAAACAAAAAAACTCAAAAAAAAGGAAGTTTGCTCGCCCGATGGTTTTTTAAAAAATCAATGTACAGTGATAAACCTTGGCGAAAAAACCTGCCTACCGCTCCGCAACTAAAGGCTAAAGAAGCAAAAGATTTTAATAAAGAACGTAAAATCTTAAATCAACTGGCACAAGATCTTTATGCGGTCAAAGAAAGGGAACAATGGAACCCGCACCCCATATTCGGGTCATTTACAAAAGAACAATGGGGCAAGATGCAGTACGAACATTTGGATCATCACCTAAGGCAATTTGGGGTTTGAAAAAAAATCAAAATTGTATTTTAGAGGTCAGTAGTTAGCTACTTGCTTTTTTCATTGGTTTTGTGGCCAACTGTCTGGTCGAGCGCAGTCGAGACCTTTTTAGAATTGCGTATAGTTCTCGACTGCGCTCGAACGGACAAAATTACAAGCTATAAATAACTGATAATTAATCTTGCCTATGTACTTATCTACTGACCTCTATTGTATTTTTTTCTTTACCTCCTCTAGATCAAGCCCCCCGTAATTTCCCGAACTCATGAGCAGCAATACCGAATTATCAAAATCTTGACCGTAGAGATGGTCTTTAAATGCAACGGCATCGGTGAAAATCTGCAGATCATCACGATCAAAAGCCCTTGAAATTTGTTCTGGGGTCACTTTCTTTAATTTCTTTATTTTGACCGATTCGGGCAAATAAAACACCACTGCAACATCGGCATCGTCTAAAGTCCCTTTGTATTCCTTCAAAAATTCAGGATTAAAACTACTATAAGTATGCAACTCTAAACACGCAATCAGTTTTCTATTGGGGTATTGTTCTTTAGTGGCTTTTGTAGTTGCCGCCACCTTGCTCGGCGAATGGGCAAAATCTTTATAGGCGACACTCGTTTTGCCTTCGGCAATCTTTTCCAACCGTTTTGAAGCGCCCTTAAAGGTGGCAATGGCCTCATAAAAATCATCTTCATCAATACCCATGTTCTGGCAGATCCATTTTGCACCTGCCAAATTACTCAGATTGTGCTTACCGAAAACTTCAATGGGCATAGAGCCTTCGGGTGTTTTTAATAGGGTTTGCCTCTTTTCTACCGAGTACTCGGGTGTTTGATAGGGCAATTTACGAATTGCGTTTTCCGAAGCCTCCACCACCTTTCGTACCTCGGGGTCTTCTATATTATAGGTGATACTGCCTCCTTTTACAATGCTATCAACGAATACCTTAAACTGTTCTACATAGTTATCGAAGGTTGGAAATACGTTGATATGATCCCATGCAATTCCGCTTAACAAAGCAATATTGGGCTTGTACAAATGAAATTTGGGCCTTCTGTCAATGGGTGATGATAGATACTCGTCTCCTTCCAGAATAATAAAATCATTTTCTTCGGTCAGGTGAACCATACGGTCAAACCCATCTAATTGGGCACCTACCATAAAATCAACGGCCCTGTCATGGTATTTGAGCACATGCAGTATCATTGAGGTTATGGTGGTTTTGCCATGACTACCGCCTATGACCACCCGAGTCTTGTTTTTAGACTGCTCGTACAAAAACTCTGGGTAGGAGTAAATCGTCACCCCCAATTCTTGAGCCCTTATCAGTTCGGGGTTATCGGCTTTGGCATGCATACCAAGAATCACGGCATCCAAACCCGTATGTATTTTCTCGGGAAACCAACCAAAGCTTTCGGGAAACAGGCCTTTGGCGCTTAATCTGGTTTTTGAAGGCTCAAAAATAACGTCATCGCTTCCGGTAATGGTATACTTTTTATGGTGCAGGGCCAAGGCAAGATTGTGCATCGCACTACCCCCTATGGCTATAAAGTGTATTCGCATAAACTGTTTTAGCCTCCAAAGATAGGTATTGATCTCTTTTTTGGGGCAATACGATTGCTGGTAAAATCAGAAAATGCCCGAATTAACATCTGTCAAAATACCAATATGTTCGGCAAAATACATCTTTTAAACCACCGTTTTTAACATGTTTTCATCCATTCACACTTAAAACAAGCCTTTTCACAACAATATTTTCAACAAACCAAATACTAAAAATACTTTTGAAAAAATATATGCTGTTGAAAAAAACAATTATTAAACCGAACAAAATGATCAGCCAAAAAAATATTAAATCCATATTTCAGTATATGGCGTTCTTTTTCCTACTTGGCCTTTCCACCGATCTTGCTGCACAATGTGCGGGAACCGACAATACAGTTACAGTTTGTAACAAAGACCAAGATGTAGCCACAAGAACCTTTGACCTTTTTACCAGCTTGGGTGGAGCCCCAACAACCGGCGGCACATGGATGGCCGTTTCAGGGGCTAACACATCAGCATTGGACGAAGCCACAGGAATCGTCGATCTTTGGGTCATAAACCGCTTTGGTGCACATGAATTTCAATATACCAATACGGCATGTGGCGAGTCTGCCATAGTTACGATCATGCTAGGTGGTTATCCTGGTGCGGACAATATAAATGGTGGTGCAAATGCCTGTAACGATGAGAATGATCTAAACCTATACAGTTTTCTTGGAAGTAACATTAGTGGCCAAGTTCAAGATTTCAATGGCACTTGGAGCGAAGCTGCACCCACTGGCTTCTTGAATGACAACATCTTTGATGCTACCCAGGTAGACCCCGGAGAATATACTTTTCTGTACACTGTTGATGCGGTTGACACCTGCCCGAGCAGGCAAGCGACCATAATTCTTGAAGTGCATAAACTACCAACGGTGGGCACACCTGTTGAAACGGTATTTTGCGCCGATGAGGATTTTTCGACCTTGACCAATTATAATTTGAACCAGCTTTTAAATGGCGAGGACATAAATGGTACTTGGAGCCAGAACGATGTGGACCTACCCAACAGGTTTATCGATTTACAGGATATCTACAACAACTCCGGTACAGGCACCTATACCTATGATTATGAGATACTGCCCTCAAATTTTGTCTGTGACATTGCCACTATATCGGTATCTTTTACAATAGAGGCCGTTTTCGAAGCTACCATTTCAGCGACTGATTACTGTTCAGGTACGCCCTATATCGTAAATATTGAATATGACGATAATCTTGTGGCAGATGGCACCTACGATATCGAATACCTTGTTGCTGCCAGCAATGGCAACTATACGCTGACCGCTAGTTCTAATTTAAATGGGGGTACGGGTACCTTTACCATGACCCTACCGGCACAAGTGCCCTTGAACGAAACGATGGACTTAACTGTCATTGGCATTACAAGCCCAGCGGGTACGTTGTTTTGTGATCTTGCCACAACACCACAGACCACTTTTAGTGTTTTAGATATTGACGGACCACCTACTATTCAAGCTGAGGCCAACCAAACGTTTTGCACCAATTTATTCGGTGGCACAGAGCCTACTCTTGCGGATATCGGAATAACATCAACAGGCAATGTGGTTTTCTTCGATACTATGACAAGTGCGGCCCAATTGCCTGCAACAACACCTTTAGTTAATGGTGAAGATTACTTTCTTAGCAGTAGCGATCCTAGCAATTCTTGTGTAGTAGCTGTAAGAACAAGAGTACAGGTTACTTTAATTACCCCAACAGATCCTACAACAACCGATATTAGTCCATTATTCTGTGCTTCTGACAACCCGACCTTGGCCAATTTGGCCATAACCGGTGACGGTACTGGAACCATAACCTGGTTTGATGCACCCACTGGCGGAAATAGTCTTGCAGACACTTCAGCCCTTGTTGATGGTACAACCTATTATGCAACCCTGCTGTATGATGGAGGGTGTGAAAGTACAAACAAGATTATGGTAACCCCTACCGTAGTGGGAGTGGATTCTGCCTCGCTACAGTTTACGACACTTGAGGCATGTGCTTTGGACAACCCCACCGTAGAAGACCTTATCGCTTTAGAAGAGGTATCAAACTTTGATGTTATTTGGTACGATCAACCCGAAAACGGAAACGCCCTGTCAGCTTCAGAACCTTTGGTTACCGATACCATGTATTATGCCGAGAGCTATGACCCTATTACTGGTTGTATTCTTTCAGCACGAGTTGCGGTAACGGTAGATCTTTCGCACTGTGACCCAGTAGAATATGATTTTTTTATTCCTGACGGGTTCTCGCCCAACGGTGATGGGCGAAACGATGTCTTCTTTATACCCAATATAGAGATAATCTTTCCTGATTTCACCTTAGAGATCTTAAACCGATATGGAATATCGCTGTTCAAAGGCGACATCAACAATCCCTCATGGAACGGTGAGACCAATAACGGCACAGCACCAAATGGCGTTTACTTCTATGTAATCAATTACAACAAAGAAGGGGCTGAACCAATACAGGGCAGACTATACTTGAACCGATAAACCGAGCTAGCAAAAAACAACATGAAAAAACTACTATATATAGGCATACTTTTGTTCTTCACACAATGGAAGGCATATGCCCAGCAAGACCCACAGTACACCCAGTACATGTACAATATGAGTGTCATCAACCCCGCCTACACCACCAATGACCTTGGTATGCTCAATTTTGGCATGCTCTACAGGTCACAATGGGTAAGTGCACTTGGTGGGCCCAAAACAGTGACCTTTTTTGGGCATGTACCCATCAATGAGAAGATCGAGACCGGCCTATCACTGATCAGTGACAGAATAGGTGATGGGGCCGTAAAGGAAACCAACCTTTATGTTGATTTCGCCTACATCTTAAAGCTTGATGACCTAAGTAATATTTCATTGGGCCTAAAAGCAGGGGTTACCAATTTCGAGACCGATTTTAGCGGATTCAGATTGCCAGAACTTCAAGATGATCCCGTATTCAATTCGAACATAAACAATAGCTTTCCGAATATAGGGGTCGGGGCATTTTACCACAGGCAGAATTTTTATGCCGGAGCCTCGATACCTAATCTTTTGTCATCAAAATATTTAGAAAATAGAGATGGCATTACAGGCCTGGGCTCTGAGGAAATACATGTTTTCCTAACCGCAGGCTATGTTTATGAGCTGAGTTCGAACCTAAAGATAAAACCTTCAATGCTGACAAAAATGGTAAAGGGATCGCCCCTTACCGTTGATGCCTCTTTAAACGCATTGATCAACGGAAGATTTGAAGTAGGTGCCTCGTACCGATTGGAGGATTCGGTAAGTGCCATGTTCAATATAGCCGTACTGCCCGCACTACGTATTGGTTACGCCTATGATTATACCTTATCGAACCTCAGCGATTTTAGTGCCGGTTCACATGAAATATTCCTTCTTTTTGACCTTGACCTGTTAGGGCTTAACAAAGGATACGATAAATCACCACGATTCTACTAGAAGAAACCACCATGAAAAAAATACTGTTCACCATACTATGTTTCGGGTTCATGCAAGCCTCTTATGCGCAGCAAGACCTCAAACGCGCCAATACTTATTTTGAAAGGGCTTACTACACCGATGCAATACCGCTGTACGAAGAACTGGCAAAGACCAATAAGAGCTCTGTGGTCATCAAAAACCTGGCCGACAGTTACTACAATACCAACCAACTGCCCAATGCGGCAAAATGGTATTCGTACCTGACCTCTGTTTACGGTGAAAACCTTGACGAAAGCTATTTCTTCAAATACAGCCAAACCTTAAAAGCCGTTGGCGAATATGAAGAGGCCACCGAGGTCTTGATGGCGTATTATGCAGCCCAAAACCAACCTGGAAAAGTGGCTGAGTTACAGGCACAATTGACCCATTTGGAAAATGTGGATGCCATAGGAGCGCGTTTTGACCTTGAAAACCTCGCATTGAACACTGCCAAATCGGAATTCGGTGCCGTAAAGGTCGATAGCACATTGATTTATTCAGCACCCAAAAAGAAGGCACTCGTAAAAAAAATGTATCGATGGAACAATGAAAGTTATTTGGATATGTATGCACATCCAATGAGTCAATTGGCTATTGGTGACAGCATCAGTACAAACTATTCGGAAACCATCAATACCAAAATGCACGAAGCCACTTTTGCCATTACCAAAGATAGAAAAACCATCTATTTTACCCGAAATAATTTATCAAAGGGAAAAAAGAAAACCGATGGCAACAAAGTCTCAAGATTGAAAATATACAAGGCGGAATGGGTTGATAACAAATGGCAGAACGAGGTTGAACTACCTTTCAATAATGACGATCATTCTACCGAGCATCCCACTTTGGATCCTTCGGAAAACACCCTGTATTTTTCCTCTGACAGACCGGGCGGATTTGGTTCATTGGATCTGTATTCCGTCGCCATCAACGACAACGGAACCTACGGAGACCCAATAAATTTAGGAAAGACCATAAATACAGAGCGTAGAGAGCAATTTCCGTTTATCGGTGAATCAAACCAATTGTATTTTTCCTCAAACGGCCATGCAGGTTTCGGACTGTTGGATGTTTTTGTATCAAAACAACAGAACGGTACTTTTCAAAAGCCCAACAATGTTGGCAAGCCAATCAACAGTGGGTTCGATGACTTTGCATATGCGGTGAACCACGGTGAGAAAAAAGGATTCTTTTCTTCAAACCGGCCCGATGGAAAAGGTAGTGACGATATTTATCAGTTCACAGAAACCAAAGAACTGATCATTGAAGATTGCAAACAGTATATTGCAGGTACCATCACCGATGCGACAACCAAACTACCTATCGCATTCGCCGAAGTCGTGCTTGTGGACAGCGAGGGCAATATCATAGAAACACAAACTGCATCGCAAGATGCCGAATTCAAGTTTACCGCTTCATGTGAGGCCGAATATAAAGTACAGGGCAGAAAAATCGCTTATGAAGAAAGTTCGAAAATAGTGATCACCAACAAAGACCGAAGCAGTATAAAAGACGGTTCTCTTGAGCTGATATCACACTCAGAAGTACAGAAACAAAAATCGGAAGCTCTTCAAAAAGAAAAAGAGGAAGAAGCTAGAAAAGCCCAACTTGCGGAAGAAGAAAGACTGAAAGAAGAAGAAAATGCAAGAAAGAAAGCCGAAAAAGCTAAAGAAAAGGCTGAAAAAGAACGTTTACAACGCATTGAAAAAGGCATCGAAAAAGAACCGGCCATCGAACGTCAGGGTGAGCGAATTGTCATAAAGGCAGAGCCAAAGATCCACTTCGATTACGACCTGTGGTACATACGGTTAAAGTCGAAGGAAACCTTGGATGAGATACTGCGCATTTTAAAAGAAAACCCCGGTATTGTTCTAGAAATAGGTACCCATACCGACATTCGCGGAAACAATAAATACAATACGGACCTTTCGCAAAAACGATCTAACTCGGTTGTTGAATACCTTGTGGAAAACGGAATCGACAAGAACCGCCTAACACCCAAAGGATATGGTGAGACCAAAACCATTATAAAATGTGCGACCGAAGAGGCCTGCACAGAACAACAACACGAAATCAACAGACGCTGTGAATTTGTGATAGTGGATTGGAAATAAAAAACATAGGTAACAAAATAATAATATAATTGGCAACTAATCAGTATGCCCTTTTTAGTTGTAACTGTTCAGCCGATAGTAAAATTAGAACAAATGGGATAAAAAAATAGAGAATAAACACCAATATTCTCCTCTTGAGAGGGGCTTGGGGTGTGTTTCACAAAAAAAATCATTTATTCTCTATTTTTTTTAAAACGACTGAACAGTTACTTTTAGTTTAAAAAGCACCGTAAGCATCTTATTTTCAAAGTATTGAGCCAGTGTTTTTTGAGGTCGGAACATAGATTTTTTTGAATCTGATTCGATTTTCCAATGACACAAAAACCGTTGATTATCAGTCATTTAACTAAACTGATTGGTTATTACCTTAAATCCGCAAGGGTATTTCTACTGCAAAGCCTAACTGCCCGTCATTGTTGGCAATGCCTGTCTGCCGTGCACAGGCAGGCCAAAAAAAACCTGCTCACCGTATCTAATGATACGTCTGCGTTACTTTTTTCTGCGCTAGACCAACACTAACAGACATTTAGACTTTTCGCTACGAAAACCCTTGCGGATTTAAGGTATTATAATTGGTATAAACAACATTTCGTGTAATTACGAGTTATGAATACTGAATTATGAGCCCGCCTGCCATGCCTACGGCAGGTAAACCAGACGGACGAACGGGTTAAAGCATTGAAAATAAAAGAATTGAAATGCTAGCTTACCATCGTATAACTTACTAAAAATCAATTGTATACAAAAACCTACCGAACTATTGATAAAAGAAAAATAAATAAAATGAAAACAACAATTAAAATAATAGTATTGTCATTAATATTAACAACAATAGGTTGCGATAATAACGATGACACAGCAACACCAACTGATGGTACGACTTTTTATGAAACTGCAAACGCATATTTTATAGATGATTTTGAAAATTATGCAGACGGCGTACCCCTTTCTGGTGGAAATCCTTTTGGTGCTTCTGGCAACACAAAAGCAAGTACTGAACAAAGTTTTTCTGGCACTACATCTGCCAAAATGGAAATCAAACCTGAAAATGATGGCGGGTTTGGATATTGGGGAGGAATTATACCGCTTAGCCCAACTATTCCAAAAGGAGGCGAAGTATGGGTGAGGTTAGCAATATATTGGCCATCATCTTTTGAATTTAGTGCCACTCCATTTATGAAGTTCTTGCGACTGCACAATAAACAAGGAGATGGCTCCAATGGCGGGTATAATGATCTATATGTTAATAACGCCAATGATACGGTACAAGTGTTGCAGACTATTAAAGAAATACACGATATTTGGGAATATTATGATGGTAACGCAATTCCCAGAGACACTTGGGAAACGTATGAGATGTATTTGTCTGTGGACGATGTAAGTGTTGATGATGGCGGTAACGGGCGTTTTCGAATCTGGAGGGATAATAAATTGATATTTGACCGTACCGATGTACCGACTATTACAGATGCAGGAGGAGTTATTGATGGATTTTACTTGTTTACTTATTGGAACAATGAGAACCCACCTAATAATAATCATGTATATGTTGATGATTTGTCAATTTTCACTCAAACAAGTCCTCCTACAAATCAAGATGAGAATGGAAACGCCTTTATTGGTGGTGCAGATCAACAATGAAGTTTTAACAACACTTCTGTAATTATGAGTTATGAATACTGAATTATGAGCCCGCCTGCCATGCCTACGGCAGGTAAACCAGACGGACGAACGGGTTAAAGCATTGAAAATAAAAGAATTGCGACACTAGCTTGCTATTGTCTACAAAAATTTACCGAACTATTGATCGCTTAGAGACTGTTTTTTTATTGAAAAACCGGTCCCGAGTTCCATTGCCACGGTTTTTAAGCTGGAGTACGGAAGGGAACTCACTGGGCTTTAGCCCAAATGGCTTGCTTGCTTTTCAATGTTATTTTCAACCCTTGATTCACATTAGCAATGAACGACCGTTCATTACTGGGCACTTTTTATGTTCGCAAACAGCCCTTCACTCACCCAAAACGACCCTTTACTCATTTATTATTGCCCGTCAATGGAATAGGATACATATTTGTTGTGTAATTTTATACCTATGAAGAACATTACCATTATACTCGCACTATTCTTTTTTTCGCAAACGGCTCAATCACAGAAAAACAATGATTCATATACAAGTTTATGGAAAAATGTACAAAAACTCGAAAATGATGCCTTGACCAAATCTGCTCTGAAAGTGGTCAAATCCATTTCAGAAAAGGCTAAAAAGGAAAAGAATTCAGCGCAAATTTTAAAGGCATTGCTATATACCTCTAAATATGCCTTGACCTTAGAAGAAGATGCCCAACTGAAGATCATCACTGATTTTAAGTCTGAGATAAACAAGAGCAATTTTCCCACTAAGAACGTACTGGAGAGCTATTTAGCAAATCTCTATTGGCGGTTTTTTCAGCAAAACCGCTATCAATTTTACAACCGCACCAAAACAGAGACCAAGGTTGATTCCACAGATTTTCGCACATGGGACCTGACCACCCTTTTCGAGGAAATAGGCAACCTCTTTGACAATTCACTAAAAAACGAATTGGGTCTACAACAAGTTTCGGTATCTGAATTCAATGTAATCCTGAACAAGGAATCCGGTTCTGAGCGGTACCGCCCTACCCTGTTTGATCTACTGGCCCATACAGCGCTCAAATTTTACAAGACCAGTGAAAACAACATTACCCGACCCGCTGATAAGTTTGAGTTGAACGACCCTGAAATTATGTGCGAGGCCTATCAATTTACCCAACAGCACATAAACACCAAAGACAAAACCTCGTTGCAATCAAAAGCACTGTTAATATACCAGCAATTATTGAAATTTCATTTGGGCGACAAGTCTTTCGATGCCTATGTCGAGGTCGATATCGAACGCCTTAGGTTCATTCACCAATATGCTACTTTTGAAAATAAGGACGAACAGTATTTGAAAGTGCTCCAAAATACGGCCGAAGGCCTAAAACTAAACCCCAACAGCTCACTATACGATTACGAGATTGCCGCCCTGTACCAACAACAGGGCAATACCTACCAACCAAAAGTCAATGAAAAACACCAATGGCGACTCAAGGAAGCATTGGGGATTTGCGCTGCTGTAATTTCTGAATTCCCCAAAAGCAAAGGCGCCGATAAATGCAGGGTGCTCAAAAGTGATATTTTGGCCAAAAACCTGCAATTGACCACCGAAAGGCATATTCCCATAAATACAACCGCACGCTTATTGGTCAATTACAAAAACCACAATGCATTGCAACTTTCGGTTCGTAAAATAACACCCAGCCAATTGAAAAAATTGAACGAGTTGTATCCCGAACCTAAAAAACTGGCGTTCCTCAAAAAATTATCAATTGTGGAACAATGGAAAACGGAACTAAAGAACGAAGGAGATTATCAAACCCACAGCACCGAAATTTCAATGCCGCCCCTGAGAAATGGGCGGTATGTGATTTTAGCAATGCCCAAAAAAGATACCGACAAGACCTTTGCATATAGTCAGGTACAAGTGACCAATTTGGCCTTGATAGAGACCCGAACGAATACCCACCACCACTTTCAGTTAGTAGATCGCCACAAAGGGAAACCTATCACTGAAGCAAAGATGACTTTTGCCTATCGCAAAAATTACAACCGCCCCAAACTGGCCAAAACCCAGTTTACCGATAAAACCGGAACAGTCAGTTTACCGCTGACCAAAGCGTATTGGAACGATGTCAGTATCACAATCACCCATGCAAATGACAAGGCCTTTTTTGATGGTTTTTATGTTGACAGCAGATACGACCAAGACAATGAAGGCATTACAAATCCCTGTTTTCTATTTACAGACCGTAGCATCTATCGCCCTGGTCAACCCTTGTATTTCAAGGGCATTGCCATTCAGAACAACCAAGGGGTGACATCTGTACTCATAAACAAAGAAGTCACGGTTGAATTGAAAGATGTAAACCAGCAGGTGGTCGGTACCCAAAACTTCAAAACAAATGATTACGGCTCGTTTTCTGGGGAATTCATCATACCCAATAACGGACTTACCGGTAGTTTTTCGCTACAAGTGACATCAAAGCAAATCGCCATTAGCGGTTATGCTGCTATTTCTGTGGAAGAATATAAACGCCCCAAATTCGAGACTTCCTTCGAGCCAATTACCGCAACCTATAAGGTGAACGACAGCGTAACGGTAAACGGAAAAGCGATGGCCTATGCCGGAAGCAATATCACAGAAGCCAAAGTCACTTACAGGGTCAAAAGAGCGGTCTATTTTCCAAGATGGTACTATTGGCACCACCCCTATTACAATGCCAGTCCGCAAGAAATCGCCCATGGTGAAACCACGACCGATGCTTCCGGCAAATACCAAATCAATTTCAAGGCCATTCCCGATAACACGGTCGACAAAAAGAACTTGCCCACTTTCAGTTATGAAATCACGGCCGATGTTACCGACATCAATGGTGAAACGCATAGTACCACCACAATGGTTACGATCGGGTACCATGCCATGACCGCCAATATCAATATCCCAGACCCATTGAACAAAGATGAAAAAGAAACCAAGATCACGGTTTCAACCAATAACCTGAACGGCCAATCGGTACCCGCAACGGGGGCTCTGAAAATGTACAAACTAATAACACCTGAACATATACTGCGGCCCAGACCTTGGGCAGCACCTGACTATGCCGGTTTCAGTACATCCAAATTCAAAGAACTGTACCCCCATGATGCTTTCGAAAATGAACACGACCCTTCCACTTGGAAAAAAGGGCAACTGGTTTGGCAAGCAACATTTGACACCGAAAAATCGACCGAAATCACCCTTGCCAACAGTACTAAGTGGTCCTCGGGCAAGTACGTCATCGAATTGGAAAGCAAAGACAAGTTCGGTCAAACGGTTAAAGACGTAGTACAAACCACCCTGTTCAGCCCTACCGATAAAACACTGGCCGACAACCAATTGTTCGAAATCAAGACCAATAAGCAAAATTATGCAATTGGTGACAAGGTAAAGGTCACCTTGCTTTCAAATTCAGAAGACCTAACCGTAACCGTTCATGTTGAAAAAGACCAAAAAACAATCGATACCAAATTAATTCATTTGAACAAGAGTTCAGAGAGTTTTTCGATACCCGTCACCAAAGATGACCTAGGTGGGTTTGCGGTCACCTACAGTTTTTCGGCCTACAATTATTTTCAATCGGACACTATAAATATTTCGGTGCCCTACCCCAGAACCGATCTTGAAATCGAGACCGTTACCTTTCGAGATAAATTACAGCCTGGCACCGATGAAATCTGGTCGTTCAAAATCAAAGGTCCCAAGGGCGACAAGGTTGCTGCAGAATTATTGGCCAGTATGTACGATGCCTCTTTGGATGCTTTCAAGAGCCATTATTGGGATTTTCACCCACTGCACAAACCAAATTACTATTCGCACAGATACGCCAACGCCCAACAAAGCTTTGGCACACGCCCCTTTAATACATACAACCTTGATTACGATAGTTACAGTTATAACACACAGTACTCTGAACAGTACTTTGATTCGTTCGATTGGTTTGGGCTGCACTTTGGATATGGTCGCCTACGCATACGCAGAAGCAAAGGATTGGTTGGCGGTAGAATGGGAAAAAACGCTGCTCCAATGCCCGAAATGAAAATGGAAGCGGATGGAGCCGAATTGGAAAAAATAATAGTAGAGGGTTCAGCGTCAAAGAAGAAAGACAAGACAGGGGTGAACAAACCAAAAACCCAAACATCGATAGCCGAACAAAAAGAAAACCAAGAATCTTCTTTTGACGATGTAAAAATTCGTAAAAACCTTCAAGAAACCGCTTTTTTCCTTCCACGGTTACTGACCGACAAAGAAGGAAACGTCTCTTTCAGTTTCACCACGCCCGAAGCCCTGACCAAATGGAAACTACAGCTGTTGGCACATACCAAGAATTTAGAAAGTTCGGTAAAAATCTTAGAGACCGTTACCCAAAAAGAACTGATGGTCATACCCAACGCCCCACGCTTTTTAAGGGAAGGCGATGAAATCGTTATCAGCAGTAAAATTGCAAACCTTACTGACAAAACACTTTCCGGACAAGCTAAGTTAGAATTGACCGATGCGGTATCTGGTAAAGATGTTTCATCAGAATTGCTATTATCCTCCTCCTTGGGGGGAGGTGCCGCAGGCGGAGGAGGCCAGATTGAAGCCAGCAGAAAGTTTCAGGTCGATTCTTTGGGAAACACCCAAGTTTCATGGACATTGAAAATTCCAGAAAACATTCAGGCCGTACAATACAAGGTAATGGCCAAGGCAGGGAATTTTAGTGATGGGGAGCAAAATGTACTGCCCGTTCTCACCAATCGAATGCTGGTGACCGAAACAATGCCGATGTGGGTACGTAGCGATCAAACCAAAACTTTCGTCTTGAAAAAATTAAGGAACAATACCTCCACTACGCTGAAACACCATAAACTAACCTTGGAAATCACTTCCAATCCCGCTTGGTACGCAGTGCAGGCATTGCCCTATTTAATGGAATACCCCTATGAATGCAACGAACAAACATTTTCAAGATACTATGCCAATACCTTGGCAAGCCATATTTCAAATTCCAATCCGAGAATCAAGGAAGTGTTCGACCTGTGGGCAAGCTCAGATGCGCTGGTAAGCAACTTGGAGAAGAACCAAGAATTAAAATCTCTTCTCATTCAAGAAACCCCATGGTTGCGCGATGCCCAATCAGAAACAGAACAGAAAAAACGCATTGCCCTGCTTTTCGATCTAAACAAAATGAAGAGCGAACAGGCTATAGCTTTGAACAAATTGCGGCAGAACCAGGAACCATCAGGGGCCTGGGCTTGGTTCAACGGTGGGCCCGATAATAGATTTATCACACAACACATTGTTACAGGGCTTGGTCATTTGAACAAACTTACTGCACCATCAAGCGTAGCCGAGATGTCGACTACGCTCAGTGACCGAACTTCGACTACCGACAACAATGAAGCTCTGATCAGAAATGCCATTGCGTATTTGGATCGGGAATTCGTGAGTGAATACAGCCGCATGAAAAAGTATGCCACGAACCTGAAAGACGACCATTTGAGCCAGACACAGATCCACTACCTCTATATGCGAAGCTTTTTCAAGGGCGTCAAAAGGTCTAAAAAAGTAAATGAAATTACCCCATATTACAAAGGCCAGGCCCAAAAGTATTGGATGAACAAAAGCCTGTACTCGAAAGGAATGTTGGCCTTGATCCTAAATAGAATGGATGATTCGACCACATCGAACAAAATAATAAGGTCGCTCAAAGAAAATAGCATAACCTCTGAAGAGTTGGGCATGTACTGGAAAGAAAATACCAATTCATGGTATTGGTATCAGGCCCCTATCGAGACCCAAGCATTATTGATCGAAGCATTTTCAGAGATTCAAAACGATACCAAAACCATTGATAACCTTAAAATATGGTTGTTAAAGAACAAACAGGCGAATCAATGGAAAACCACGAAGGCCACTACTGATGCTGTATATGCATTGCTGCTTCAGGGCAGTGATTGGCTATCGGTTACAGAGGCCGTAGAAGTACTGGTCGGAGGAGAAAAAATAGATGCTTCAAAATTGGAAAACGTAAAAGTGGAAGCCGGTACGGGTTATTACAAAACCACTTGGAACGATAACGGGGTAAAACCTAAAATGGCCGAGGTACAGATCAGAAAAAAAGGTGAGGGCATTGCGTGGGGGGCACTTTACTGGCAGTATTTTGAAAATCTTGACAAAATCACCTCGGCCGAAACTCCCCTAAAACTAAAAAAGAAACTCTTTCTAAAAAAGAATACCGATACTGGAGAAGAAATATCGGAGATTACTTCAAAAACAAAATTGAAAGTAGGTGATTTGATCCGTGCCAGAATTGAATTAAGAGCGGATCGCCCCATGGAATTCGTTCACATGAAAGATATGCGCGCCTCTGGTCTAGAACCGGTAAACGTGATTTCACGTTACAAATGGCAAGACGGTCTTGGGTATTACGAAAGCACCAAAGATGCCAGCACCAATTTCTTTTTTGACCACCTGCCCAAAGGGGTTTATATTTTTGAATATGATTTAAGAATAAACAATGCGGGTGAATTCAGTAACGGTATTACCACCATTCAAAGTATGTATGCGCCTGAATTCAGTAGCCATAGTGAAGGGGTAAGGGTGTTGATCGGAAACAGGTAGATTGGTCTAATTCAAATGCCCATTACGGGCCAAAACAGGTTATAAAACAAAAGGCCGAAGGTAAAACCAAAGCCCAGCCCCATTACTATTACAAGAATAAGCAATTGGGTAGAAGTCTGTGGTCTTAGGTTTACCAACGAAAGAGGCATACCGTTCTTTCGAATTTCGAACATATTTCCCCTTTTACTGTAACTTTTATCCCTTTGTGAAATTCGATACTGGTTTTTTCCGATCGAAAACGTATGTGAGATTCCCACATTGAAAGATTTTTCAGAGACCGTCACCCCGTTGAGCAGTATTTTTTCTTTCCCCAAAAAAGTATTGACCACTTCAATTTTGTGGTTTTCAATATAATACAGAGCACACTTTACCATACAAAGGATTTTTATAAATTGAATTTTGTGATGGGGGAACACAGTTTACTTAAAAAACCTGAAAAAACTACAGTTCGATCATGAACTATAGGTGCATCGTTCTAGTTAGGTTTGGGTCTCAAAAAGGGGTATTTTCCTAATTGGAGTGCTAAATTATAAAAAATCAAAACATTTTCAAATGAAAGTTTTCAACAAAAGAAGTATTCTTACAAACAATGTATATTTTACTGAAAATAATTCTGAAAATCAGTATTTTCAATAGGGGCTATAAGTGCAATCTTAAAAATGACTTCGTACTCTATGCATTCAACATCGCCCAAAGACGATCTTTCAATTCTTGAATACCCTGTTGGGCAATTGAAGAGATAAACATATAGGACACTTCTTTTAGATCTTTGTCCAATTCAAGACGCATTTCTTCGGTCAGCTCTTCATCGAGCATATCGCTTTTAGAAATGGCGACCAATCGTTCTTTATCCAATAATTCAGGATTGTACCTTTTCAGTTCGTTCAACAAAATCGCATATTCCTTGCCAATATCATTGCTGTCAGCGGGTATCAAGAACAAAAGTGTTGCATTGCGTTCTATGTGCCGAAGAAAATAGTGGCCGAGCCCTTTACCTTCTGCCGCACCTTCAATGATACCGGGTATATCGGCCATTACAAAACTCTGAAAATCGCGGTACTCAACAATACCCAAGTTTGGTTTTAAAGTAGTGAACTCATAATCTGCTATTTTAGGTTTTGCAGAGGTAATCACCGAAAGCAATGTGGATTTTCCCGCATTCGGAAAACCCACCAAACCCACATCGGCCAAAATCTTAAGCTCAAGAACAAAATCTTTCTCTTGGGCATCCACACCGGGCTGTGCATACCTTGGTGTTTGGTTCGTTGGACTTCTAAAATGCCAATTGCCCCGACCACCCATACCGCCTTCCAATATGATTTTTTCTTCACCATGTGCAGTGACTTCCATTATAATTTCGTTGGTCTCAGCATCTCTCAAAATAGTACCCAAGGGTACATCTAAATAAACATCTTGACCATCGGCACCAGAACTCCTGCTTTTGCTACCATGCCCACCATGCCCTGCCTTAAAGTGTTTTTTGAACTTAAAATGAACAAGGGTCCAATGGTTTTTGTTTCCCCGAAGTATGACATGGCCCCCACGGCCACCGTCACCGCCATCGGGGCCTCCCTTGGTAATATACTTTTCACGATGTAAATGCACCGACCCCTTGCCTCCTTTGCCAGAGGCGAGAAACACCTTTACATAATCTACAAAATTACCTTCGGTCATTATTGAAAGAATTAGCCGTTTAAAGCGTGAATTTTAAGAGAATAAACGATTCCACGGTACTTTACCAGTAGGTATATACTCCTGCCAAATGGAAATCCGAAATTTCCATTTGGCAGGAGTATAAAATGAAACTTTTATATATTACACCCCCCCCCTTAACCCCCTAATTCGACCACATTTCAACTATGCTCAATGACCACGCTCAGCACGGATCTTTTTAGAAGGGAGACATAGCTTCCCTCCTAAAAGGGAGAGACCTGCCTCGCCGGCAAGCATGGTTCGATCTTTTTCTAAAGCTCTTCTATGACCTTTGCCAACCTGAGTGAGATTTCATCTATCTCCCCAATACCGTTAACACTATGAAACTTGCCCTGCCCTTCATAGTAGGTTTTTAAAGGCACCGTCTTTTGGTTGTACTCATCAAATCGGTTTCTGATCTTATCCTCATCTTGATCATCGGTTCTTCCGCTCACTTTGCCCCTTTGCAAAAGGCGTTGGGTCAACACCTCGTCATTGGCCTCAAGGGCTATGGTTGCGTTTATCCCCATATCTTTAGAAGCTAAAAAAACATCCAAAGCTTCAGCCTGGGCGGTAGTTCTTGGAAATCCATCAAAAATAAACCCGCTCGCACCTGGGTTTTTATCAACCTCGTCCTCTAACATTTTTATGGTCACCTCATCGGGCACCAGATCACCCTTATCTATATAGGACTTGGCCAAAGCACCCAATTCTGTTCCGTTCTTGATATTGTACCGAAACACATCACCGGTTGAAATATGTTTTAGATTGTACCTCTCTTTTAAAAATTCGGCCTGGGTTCCTTTTCCCGCTCCGGGTTTTCCGAAAATCACAAGATTTATCATATGTTTTTGGTTTAATTGGTAGACTTCCTTTAAATTTCTTCCCAATTCCTTATAATCAAGTCCGTACCCAACAATAAACTTGTCCGGAATATCAATTCCCACATAATCAATGTTGTACTCTCCATTGTAGGTTGTGGACTTATAGAACAAAGCGGCAATCTTAAATTCTTTTACATGGGTATTGGAAAAAAGGTGCACCAGTTCTTTCAAGGTTCGCCCTGAATCAATGATATCTTCAAGAATGATGACGGTACGACCTTCGATATTTTCTGGTAGATCCAACAATGTTTCAACAATGCCCGTTGAGGTCAATCCATGATAAGAACTAAGTTTAACGAAAGAAACCTCGCACAGATGCTGGTATTGTTTGAGAAAATCTGACACGAACATAAAAGCACCGTTCAAGACCCCAACAAAAATAGGTGTCTCGTTTTTGTAGTCGGATGCAATTTTATCTGCCAAGTTTTTAACGGCAGCCTGTATTTCAGGTTCCCCCAAAAAAGGCTTAAAATACTTGTCGTGCAACTTTATCACCGCTCATATAAATTAGGGGGCAAATATAGCATTTTGATTTCTCTTTTTAGAACACATTGGGCTCATTTTGAGAATTCGATGTATTTTTGTATTCGTATTATAATCTTTCTCAAACAACACCCTTGGAAAAAACACAAAATTACTTTTCATCAGACTTCAAACTAGGTATACTGGGCGGTGGCCAATTGGGCAAGATGCTGCTTTACGAAACCCGAAAACTCGATATTCACACCAAAGTTTTGGAAGCCTCCGACGAAGCACCCTGTAAAATTGCCTGTAACGAATTTATCAAAGGCAGTTTGATGGATTTTGATTCGGTGTACAACTTCGGAAAAAAAGTGGATGTACTTACCATTGAAATTGAGAATGTAAACCTACAGGCCCTTGAAAAATTGGAAGATGAGGGTTTAAAAGTGTACCCCACCACCAAGACCTTACGTATTGTACAGAACAAGGCCACACAAAAAATGTTCTATGTGGACAATGGTATGCCCACAGCGGAATTTTCGCGCTTTGCCTTCGCCAGTGAAATCAAAAATAGTATTGTCAATGGCGAATTGGCCTTGCCCTTTGTTTGGAAAGCGACACAATTTGGTTATGACGGACAAGGGGTAAAAGTAATTCGCAGTTTGAAAGACCTTGACGGATTGCCCCTTGGGGAATGTATTGCAGAAAAATTGGTCCCCTTCAAAAACGAGCTTGCCGTTATCGTGGTAAGAAATATCAGTGGTGAAGTGGTCACCTACCCTGTGGTCGAAATGGAGTTTCACCCAGAAGCCAATCAGGTCGAATATGTGATATGTCCGGCGCGTATTGATGACAAAGTGGCTCAAAAAGCACAAGAGGTTGCTTTAAAAGTTTCCAGAGAAATTGGGCATATTGGTATTTTGGCGGTGGAGTTGTTTCAGACCGAAAACGATGATATTTTGATCAATGAAGTCGCCCCAAGACCCCACAATAGTGGGCATTATAGTATTGAGGCGAGTTGCACCAATCAATTCGAAAACCACATACGTGCTATTTTAGACCTACCTTTGGGCAATACGGATAGTAAAGTGGCCGCAATCATGGTCAATTTAGTGGGTGCCGAAGGGCATACGGGCGATGTGGTCTATAAAAACATGGAAGCCATTTTAAAGATGGGTGGTGTTACGCCACACATATACGGCAAGAAACAAACCAGGCCCTTTCGAAAAATGGGTCATGTTACGATTGTAAATAAAGATATTACGATAGCTAGGAAAATAGCTCAAAAAGTAAAGGAAACAATAAAGGTAATCAGCAAATAATATAAATTATGAGCAAAATAGCCGTAGTAATGGGAAGCACCAGCGACCTGCCCGTAATGCAAAAAGCAATCGACATACTGAAAGGGTTTGATATCGAGGTTGATGTGGACATCGTTTCTGCCCACCGTACCCCTGAAAAATTGTTCGAATTCAGTAAAAACGCCCATACAAACGGTTATTCGGCCGTAATTGCCGGAGCAGGTGGAGCAGCGCATTTACCGGGTATGGTAGCTTCGCTGTCTCCCCTACCCGTAATCGGGGTGCCCATAAAAAGCAGCAACTCAATTGACGGTTGGGACTCTATACTATCCATTCTTCAAATGCCGGGTGGCGTACCCGTAGCCACCGTGGCTCTGAACGGTGCAAAAAATGCCGGTATTTTGGCTGCCCAGATCATTGGCAGTGCTGACAAATGTGTGCTTGATAAGGTTATTCTCTACAAAGAGGGATTAAAAGAGAAAGTCATCAAGGGAGCAGGGGAATTGAAAAATAAAGCCCCCTAGCCCCCAAAGGGGGCATTTAAACCTCTTGATAATCGTATCGATAACTTAAAAATAAAAGTAGTCCATCTGGTATACTATAGAAAAGTACTGTTTAAGACTTTAGACCAATCAACAAAAAATCAACAATGAGCTCATCTTGAGTTCAGTAATCACTTCAGAAAATGAACCCCCTTTTAACCCCGTTTGATACCGCACCTTTTTCACAATTAAAAAACGAGCATTTTAAACCCGCCTTTATTCAATCGATTGACAATGCCCGTGCCGAAATAGATGCAATAACCGCTAATAAAGCCGAACCAAGCTTTGAAAACACCATTGAAGCTTTAGAGTTTACCGGGCAACAACTCGACCGTATTTCAAGCGTGTTCTTCAACCTGAACTCGGCCGAGACCAACGAGGAGATTCAAAAAATAGCACAGGAGGTCTCTCCCCTATTGTCAGAGTTTGGCAATGATGTTACCTTGAATGAGGAATTGTTCGCTAGGATAAAAACGGTTTATGGGCAGAGAGATAAGTTGACCCTTTCAACCGAGCAAGTGACCTTATTGGATAAAAGATATAAAAGCTTTAGTAGAAACGGAGCCAATCTATCCGAAGAAAAAAAGAAACGGTTACGGGAAATTGATGCAGCTTCGGCAAAACTAAAATTAAAATTTGGTGAAAATGTGTTGGCGGAGACCAATAAGTACGAAAAACATCTGACCAACGAAAAAGATATAGCAGGTTTACCCGACGGTGAAAAGGAAGCCGCCGCTCAATTGGCAAAATCAAAAGACAAAAAAGAGGGCTGGATGATTACGTTAGATTACCCCAGTTATATACCCTTTATGAAATATGCCAAAAACCGTAATCTTCGCAAAGAGCTTTCTTTGGCGTTCGGCAGCAAAGCATTTCACAACGACGAGCTCGACAATCAAGACAACATACTTAAAATAGCCCAACTTCGGCATGAACGGGCAAATTTGTTAGGCTATAAGACCCACGCCCATTTTGTACTGGAAGAACGTATGGCCGAAACTCCCGAAAAAGTACATGGTTTTTTGAACGAATTGCTCCAAAAGGCAAAACCCGCAGCAGAACGTGAGTTCAAACAGCTCGAGGATTTTGCCAAAGAAATCGACCAAATCGACCGACTCGAAAAATGGGACAGTAGCTACTATTCAGAAAAACTGAAGCAGAAACTTTATGACCTTAACGACGAGCAGTTAAAACCCTTTTTCAAACTTGAAAATGTGATCAACGGTGTTTTTAAAGTAGCTGAAAAATTGTTCGGACTCTATTTTGAAGAGGTTTTTGATATAGACACCTACCATGAAGATGTCAAGACCTATAAGGTTTATGATGACGGCAAAAACTTTATCTCGCTCTTTTATGCCGATTTTCACCCACGGCCCGGAAAACGTGGTGGCGCTTGGATGACCTCCTACAAATCGCAGTACATAAAAAATGACGAAAATATACGGCCCCACATCTCAAACGTTTGCAACTTTACCAAACCCACCGACAGTAAACCATCACTTTTAACGTTCAATGAAGTGACCACCCTATTTCATGAATTCGGGCACGGTTTGCACGGCATGCTTGCAAATACCACCTACCCCAGCCTATCGGGCACTTCGGTTTATTGGGATTTTGTGGAACTGCCCAGTCAGATCATGGAAAACTGGTGCTATGAAAAAGAGGCGTTGGAACTTTTTGCCACCCATTATAAAACGGGTGAATTGATTCCGATGGATTTGGTTCGGAAAATAAAGGAATCGGCCACCTTTCAAGAAGGTATGGCCACTTTGCGACAAATTAGTTTTAGCCTGTTGGATATGTCTTGGCACGGTGCCGACCCAACGGGCATCAATAATGTAAAAAAACAGGAGACCAAGGCCTTTTCAAGTACAGATCTATACCCTGAAACTCCTGATACCTGTATGAGTACGGCTTTTTCGCATATATTTCAAGGCGGGTATTCCTCAGGATACTACAGCTATAAATGGGCCGAGGTTTTAGATGCCGATGCCTTCGCCTATTTTAAGGAAAAAGGAATTTTCAACAAAGAAGTGGCCACAAAATTCAAAGACCATATACTATCAAAAGGCGGAACCGAAAAACCAATGGTTTTATACAAACGGTTTCGTGGCAGCGAACCTAAAATCAAAGCATTATTGAAGCGTGCCGGATTGGTCGATTGAAAAATTCGGTAATACCTTCATACCGAAAATGAATTTTAGCCCAAATATCTGTTAAGAAATAACTGACACTAAAGACCAAGACCTGCTAGTTTTTGACCTGCTGGGTTTTCAAAACCCAGTAGGTCTTTCAACAACCTTTTTGAAACTGTTCTGTGAAAATCATGTGATACTTTTTATTTTATTTTGTATTGATTTACTATAATAGCCCAAGGACCGGATAAGGAGAGCTTAACAAATCAAACGATGTTTGTCAATTTACTGCTTTACAGCTGGTTGACAAGACCTAACAGGTTTTTAAAACCTGTTAGGCCTCTTAAAATCAAAAACTTATAAGACAAAAAAATGATGGCATTGAAAATCTCACAACAAAAACATAATTTTCAAATTATCGCATCAAATTCTCTTACATTTGATACATACAAAGAAAAAAATGGGGGCACACCAACTTAATCCTGATTTTTGGGTGGATTCTTATGCCGACTACCTTTTCAATTTTGCCGTCGTGCGGGTAAGCGATGCCGAAATTGCAAAAGACTTGGTACAGGAAACCTTTTTTGCCGGATTGAAATCTGCCAAAAACTACAAAGGTGATGCTGCCGAGCGCACTTGGCTAATCGCTATCTTAAAACGCAAGGTAATAGACCATTACAGAAAAATAAACTCAAAAAAAGGAAAAGCCGAAGTGCGCATGGGTTACAGCTCAAATAGCGATTCGGAAGGTGATTGGCTCGAAGAGCAGGTTGCCGACCCCTACAGCACCCTAGAGAACAGCGCCATGGAGAGTACAGAACTTGGCCTGGCCATACAAGGGTGTATCTCAAAATTGCCCAAAAAACAGGCACAGGTTTTTAACATGAAAACCATACAAGGTATAAGTACAGAAGATATTTGTAATGAACTGGACATTAACCCGTCTAATTTGTGGGTAATGATACATAGGGCAAGAACCGCCCTTATGGAATGCCTGAACCAAAATTGGTTTTAATTATGATCTCTTGCGAAGAAGCGGCCATTTTATGTAATAAAACACAGTACGAAGAAACTACCTTTGTGCAAAAACTGAAATTAAGATTTCACCTTTTCATGTGCAGGGCATGTGCTGGGTTTACAAAAAAAAACACAAAACTTAGCTTGTTGTGCGAAAAAGCGAACCTTCAAGTTCTTTCCAAACATGAGAAAATCAAAATGAAAGAGCAATTACAGAAAAAGTATTGAACAGACCTGCCAAACCAATTGCCAATACCCACCATAAAATCGGAATACCTTCTACCCAAAAAGATGCAAAATACTTCGATTGGTTTCTTTTGGTAATGAACATCAGACTGCCTAAGATCAAAAAAACAATTCCCTTTACAACAACCTCTGAAATTGAAATGTCATCTTTTAAAAAAATCAAAAAGAAGAACAGCACAGCGCCAAAAGCACCAAAAAACTTTGTTCTTGCCACCCCATAACGTTGGGGCAGGGTTTTCAGTTCGGGCTTGTCGTACTTAAGATCCCGAATCTCAAAAGGAACCAGTAATACCAGAACAAAAACAAAACGCTGAAGGCTTTCAATACAAACATCCCAAGATAGGGTGTGTTTTACCGCAAGTACGGGTAATATCACGGTTGCACCGGACCAAACCAAAGCGACAACAAAAATTTTGAGTCCGCTTAAACTTCTTAGGTTTTTAGCGTGCGGCAAAACCGGCAGGGCGTACAGCCCTGTAAAAAATAGTAAACAGCCCAAGCCAAGCCAGGTTTGAAAACCCAGAAAACAACCATGGTAAAGCGCAATAGCAATGGCTATAAAACTAAAAAACTGTATATTCCTATGGTAATGGTTCGCAACCAAAATATATTTTTCCGCCTCAAGACCATATTTAATGAAATTATAGCACCCTATTGTCCCAAAAAAAATAAACCAAACAAAATGGGAATCCCCCGAAATACCCAAAATAATTTCAGAGATACGAACCAGGGAAAATACCGCAAAGGCCACATGAATACTGGCATCCAAATAAAAGTTAAAAACACGCTGTAGCCATTTCATGGCGCAAAAATAGCCAAACTGTTCATAACCCTTGTTTTTAGTTAAGAACTTTACCCCAGTTCATAAGCGTATGGATATATTTTAAGACTATAAATCGCTAATTTTACCCATCTTTCATTTGATATATTTCCTCATGAAAACCGACGTATTTGCATCACGCCACATTGGTATTAAAAAAGAAGACCTTCAACACATGTTGATGACGGTTGAAGTTGAAGATTTAGAGCAGCTCATCAATCAGACCATTCCTGATGACATTCGTCTCAAACAGCCTTTGGAATTGGATCCTCCGATGAGTGAACATAAATTCTTGGCCCATATTCAAGAACTGTCGAAAAAGAACAAGGTCTTTAGATCCTATATTGGCTTGGGCTACCATGAAAGCCTTACCCCTTCGGTCATCAAAAGAAACATTCTCGAAAACCCGGGTTGGTATACGGCCTATACACCCTATCAAGCAGAGATAGCACAGGGCCGATTGGAGGCCTTATTGAATTTTCAGACCGTAGTGGCCGACCTTACGGGAATGGAACTTGCCAATGCTTCCCTTTTAGATGAAAGTACCGCTGCGGCAGAGGCCATGAGCATGCTTTTTGATGTGCGCGGTCGTGACCAAAAGAAAAATGCGATCGTTAAATTCTTTGTTTCCGAAGAGGTTTTGCCACAGACCCTATCTTTACTTCAAACCCGATCGAACCCAATAGGAATAAAATTGGTCGTAGGAAACCATGAAGAATTTACTTTTGGGGCGGATTTTTTTGGGGCATTGTTGCAATACCCTGGAAAACACGGTCAAGTTCATGACTATTCGGGTTTTGTTGCCAAGGCAAAAGAGCGGCACATCAAAGTTGCAGTGGCCGCCGATATTTTGAGCTTGGCCTTATTGATCCCACCAGGAGAATTTGGCGTTGATGTTGTAGTGGGCACCACACAACGGTTCGGTATTCCGTTGGGTTATGGCGGACCCCATGCGGCCTTCTTCGCCACCAAAGAGACCTATAAACGAAATATACCCGGGCGTATCATCGGACTTACCAAAGACACTGACGGAAAACCCGCATTACGAATGGCGCTACAGACCCGTGAGCAGCATATAAAAAGAGACAAGGCCACGTCGAATATATGCACTGCCCAAGTATTATTGGCGGTAATGGCCGGTATGTATGCAGTATATCACGGTCCAAAGGGATTAGAATATATTGCCCAAAAAGTACATTCCGCGGCTGCAACACTTTCTGAAAACTTACAAAAATTAGGTCTAAACCAGACCAATTCATCCTATTTTGACACTATTTTAGTAAAAGCAAAATCAAACACCGTAAAACCTATTGCAGAAAATCAGGGAGTCAATTTTTTGTATGTGGATGAAGATACAATCGCCATTTCTGTAAATGAAGCAACATCAGTTAATGACCTGCAACAGATTGTTTCTATTTTTTCGGAAACTTTGGGCAAAGATGGGGTTGAAATCAAAGCATTGCTTCCTACCTCCAATATTTTAGATGCTACTCGGCGTACGTCTAGTTTTATGCAGAACGAGGTTTTCAATGCTTACCATTCTGAAACCGAATTGATGAGGTACATCAAAAAATTAGAACGCAAAGACCTTTCATTGAACCACTCTATGATCTCACTCGGTTCTTGTACCATGAAACTGAACGCCGCCACCGAAATGCTGCCATTGAGCATGGCCGAATGGGGTAATATCCATCCCTTTGTTCCGATAGAACAAGCTGAAGGGTATCAAATTGTTTTAAGTGAACTGGCAAAAGACCTAAGTACGATTACCGGTTTTGCCGCCACTTCGCTACAGCCCAACTCAGGGGCGCAAGGCGAATACGCAGGACTAATGGCAATCAGGGCCTACCATGAATCGAACAACGAAGGACACCGTAACATTTGTATCATTCCAGCTTCGGCCCACGGCACAAACCCGGCTTCTGCGGTTATGGCGGGCATGAAAGTCGTAGTAACAAAAACAGACGAAAAAGGAAATATCGATGTAGCCGATCTTGAAGAAAAAGCACAGTTGCATTCAGCTAATTTGGCTGCCCTCATGGTTACCTACCCCTCAACCCATGGGGTTTTTGAATCATCAATAAAGCATATCACCAAACTGATCCACGATCATGGCGGGCAGGTGTATATGGATGGAGCCAATATGAACGCCCAAGTTGGGCTGACAAACCCGGCGACCATTGGTGCCGATGTATGCCATTTGAACCTGCACAAAACTTTTGCCATTCCTCATGGGGGTGGAGGACCAGGCGTAGGACCTATTTGTGTTGCCCCTCAATTGATGCCTTTTCTTCCCGGAAATCCCATTATCAAAACTGGTGGCGACAAAGCCATTTCAGCCATTTCAGCAGCACCTTGGGGCAGTTCACTGGTTTGTTTGATTTCATACGGATATATTAAAATGTTGGGGGAAAGCGGATTGAAACGCTCTACCGAAATTGCGATTCTAAATGCCAATTATATCAAACAAAGGTTAAGTGAGAAGTACGAGGTATTGTATACAGGGGAAAAAGGCCGAGCCGCCCATGAGATGATTCTTGACTGCCGCCCTTTTAAGGCCAAGGGTATCGAAGTAACCGATATCGCAAAAAGACTGATGGATTATGGTTTTCACGCCCCTACCGTATCTTTCCCCGTTGCGGGCACGATTATGATCGAACCTACTGAAAGTGAAGGCCTTGCCGAACTAGATCGTTTCTGCGATGCCATGCTCGCTATACGTGAAGAAATAGATGTAGCCCAGCTTGATGACCCAAACAATGTTTTAAAAAATTCACCCCATACCCTTGACATGGTCACCAGTGATTCATGGCACTTTCCGTACAGCAGGCAAAAAGCGGCTTTTCCGTTGCCCTATATCCCTGACAACAAGTTTTGGCCCTCGGTTCGGCGTGTTGATGATGCCTATGGCGATCGTAATCTCATCTGTACATGCGTGCCCATTGAAGCCTATGAAGAATTGGAACAACCGCAACGAAGCTAATAAATATGGTATTTTAAGTGTTTAAATAAATCATTTTCAATGATGGCATCATTAAAAATGCGCTACTGAACATCGTATTACTTCTTATGCATGCATAGCATTTTAGGCTAATTGTGTTAATTTTATTTAGTGTCCGGTCGGAAATTGGTGATTTTTACAAAATGATTTATTTTTAATATATTTTCGACCAGACACCGTTTACCAGTTATTAACTTTTAAACTATGCATATAGGAATTACCGGTACAGGTAGCCATATACCAACTGTGGTTATTGAAAACGAAGATTTTGAACAACATGAATTTTTGAATTCAGATGGATCCCCTTTCAAGCAAGAGAACAAGGTGATCATTGAGAAATTTAAAGCCATTACCGGCATCAATGAGCGACGCTATGTCACTGACGATTTAAACACTTCAGATATTGCCTTTATAGCGGCCGAAAAAGCCATCGCAGATGCGGGAATTGACAAAGAGACCCTTGACTACATTATACTGGCACACAATTTTGGCGATGTCGCCTATGGGCAGTCACAGGGTAATACCTTACCAAGTCTAGCTACCCGGGTAAAACACCACTTGCGCATCAAAAACCCAAAGTGTGTGGCTTATGATATGCTGTTCGGTTGCCCTGGGTGGATCGAAGGTGTCATACAGGCCAATGCTTTTATCAAGAGCGGTATTGCAAAAAAATGCTTGGTTATCGGCGCTGAAACCCTATCACGTATTGTAGATCGTTACGATAGAGACGCTATGATTTATTCAGATGGTGCAGGAGCGACCATTATCGAAGCAACTGATGATATGGGGCAGATTTTATCGCACACCAGTGCCACTTATGCCCATGATGAAGCTTATTTTTTGTTCTACGGAAAATCGTACAAAAACCCCTTAGAAGAAGAGACCAAGTACATAAAAATGTACGGGCGCAAAATCTACGAATTCGCAATAACGAACGTACCTGGATCCATGAAAGAGTGTTTGGATGAAAGCGGGGTCTCGATCAACGATGTAAAAAAAATATTTATTCACCAAGCGAATGAAAAGATGGATGATGCCATAGTACAACGCTTTTATGACCTGTACGATATGAAGGTTCCTGAAGGCATCATGCCCATGAGCATTGGCACACTGGGCAATAGTTCAGTGGCCACGATTCCTACCCTTCTTGACATGGTACGCAACGGAAAATTGGAAAATCACCAAATACAAAAGGGGGATGTTGTTATCTTTGCAAGTGTTGGCGCAGGTATGAACGTAAACGCCATTGTTTATAGGGTTTGAAAATCTTCTGATTTTTTTAAATGTTTCAAATCATATGATTTCTAAACCTGAAACATTTGCAAACCAGAAACCCCAAATAAAAAATGTACGAAAAGACATTTCCGAACAAACGCTTTCAGCACACCTTATCGTTTCTTCAAAAACATATTCCTCCTACCCAATCGATTCTTGATCTGGGGGTTGAGAATCCGTTTTCAAAAATCATGGAAGAACAAGGGTATGCGGTTGAAAACACAAAAGGTGAAGATCTCGATGTTGATTTTTCAACGGTTATAGCTTCAGGTTCAGAGGTTGTTACCGCCTTTGAAATTTTTGAACATTTATTGGCTCCTTTCAATGTACTTAAAGAAATAAAGGCTGATAAACTGGTTGCCAGCATTCCGCTTCGTCTTTGGTTTGCCCCTGCCTACAAAAGCAAAACCGATGTTTGGGACAGACATTACCACGAATTTGAAGATTGGCAGTTTGATTGGCTGCTCGAAAAATCAGGCTGGCAGATAAAAGATAAGGCAAAGTGGACGAACCCCGTCAATAAAATTGGTATCAGGCCCTTGCTTCGAAAGTTCGCACCAAGGTATTATATTGTTTATGCCGAACGAAAATCAAAATTATAAGGTCATCTGATTTCAAAGACCGCAAAACCCAAAAAACAACCATGCAACGATTTAGGTTAAACCTGTCTGGCATGCGAAGCCATTTAGCCTGTTATCCATTTTTTTTTGGATAAAATCAAAAGGCAACTAAACTTAGTAACACCGTGACTTTGAGTCACGGTGTTACTAATTCGAACCTTGGATCGAGGACAGTAAATTACAACAGGCCTTAGGGCTTGTTACAAAATAACCTATACATTTTGACTTGTTCTTTTGTCTTTGATTTGTCGTTAAAAAATATAACCGTAACTAAGGCTATGCTTAGACCTGCCGGCGAGGCAGGTTTTTTGTCTAAACTAAACCACCCTGCACTGAAAGTGCAGGGGTTTCTTTGACTAAGGACTGAAAGTCCTTCATATTAAAACTTTTCCATGATTTGAAATAGATTACGAATTGAAAAAATCTCGAAATTCAGATTTTTTCG
>JAJRSY010000168.1 GCA_024278565.1 Bacteroidota bacterium | reverse complement strand
CTAAGTGACTTTTTAGGACCCAAACTCTTACATTATGAAAACCTACAACATTTTATGCATGCTTTTGGCTGTAGTGGTAATCGGTTGCAATAAATCAGATGAAGGCGATGGCGGTGGAGGCAACGACAAAAGTGTCGATGCCAGTTATGCCTTGCTTTTAAAGACTGGCGACATGCTTAGCACCCAACTTATAAATGCAAATGCCAATGTGATTACCCTGAACCCTGCCCAAAGTTCATTGACTGAAAAAGAGATACCACAACTCACCTATAGTAAGGGAGCCAATTTTCTTCAATACCATAAGACAGGTGATTGCAGTGGTGAGATCATCAAACACGATTTTAGTGATGATAGTTCTACAGAAATACAGGTATTTGCTGATTTGGGTGATTGTGATCTTACGGCAACGACCATAGCCGAAACCAATAATTCTATTTTTATTGGTTATGAATTTGAAAAGGCATCAATGCCCAATGATTATTTTGTGAGGGTAATTGAGATGGGTACAACTGATTTTGTTGATGTTGTTTTGGATAAAAAACCAATTGGTTTGGCAATCGCCAACAATCGATTGTTTATTTTAACTTTGGATGAGGAAGTGACCAACGAGAACAGTCTTTCTGTTATGGATCTAACCTCTAATACCCTTATCCACGAAATGGGCCTGGGCTATGATGCCCAGCGTATTTTCGAAAACAGTCAAGATAATATTGTAATCAGTTATCCTGAACTGCATACCAATTTGAACAGTTCTACTTTGGCTTTTGATTATACGCAATATACAATTGGTACAGAGCCTGGGTTTGTAAGCTCAAACTCAACCTATTATTTTGACCTTGACGGAAAATTGTACTACATCATGCCCCCTGGGTCCAACAGTATATATCCGGTAATACCCGCTGTTTATGATTTCTCACAGAATTTAACGACCCTATACGCTTACGAAAATTTCTTGACCGAGACCAAACGTAATTTTGAGCTCGAAATCGAGACCACGACCATGGTGGGCTTTGACCATAAAAACAACTTAATGTTGATAGGTTACAAAAAAACGGGTAGTTCAGGTAAGGGAGGTCTGCTAAGAATTAAACCCGTACCAGAACCGGCATTTGTCGATAACATTGATTTGGACGGAATACCTTACGCTATTTTTGTTAAATAGTGGAAAAAACAAGACTCCGTATAAAGGTTTTTGGTCAAATACATAGAATAGACTGAAAACGACGTTCAACCCTTGATTGGCATTAATAACTATTTTTTTCCTGTAAATGTGATTGCAGGTTTTGTGTGATAACTATCCTTTTTCCAAAATCGCAATAAAAAATCAATGTCTTTTAAGTACGATTTTCCAACACCGCTTTTAAAAAATGGAAGTTTTGATTTACAATTGTCCACACAGTACATTGCTAATTCTACAGAGATGTTTTCATCCATAAAAAGACGAAGAATATGTTCTTCACTTTCTCTTTTTTCAAAATAAGGATTGTTTGGTAACGGAAAGGCACTATTTGTAGCTAATGCAATCTCTACACCACTTTTAGGATTAAAGAACAATAAACCTGTTTCAGAAACTTCCCCATAATTTTCAGGTTCATCCTTTGTTCCGAAAAAGCCATCATCCCTAGCTCTTTGTTTTGCCTCTTTTTGTTTTTTGGAAGACAATTTTAAAGAAGCATTAAAAAAATCGGTATAATCTTTAATAAACCCATCTATTTTATCCGAAGGAACAAATGCTATTGGTAAACCATTGTTAAACTCTAAAAAAGCATTGTATTGTTTTGTTAATATCTCATTTACCCCCTCTGTTTCATGGTCCAAAAAGTTGACTTGCATTCTGCTCATTAGTGAGTTTTTTTCATTTAAAATTAAATCCGCATTAAACGATTGTTGAAAGAAGATGCCTGAAAACCACCATTCGCTTTTCCATCGCACAATGCCCATAAATAAAATAGTATCTACTTCTTGAAGTGTAGTTCCTTGATCAAACGATTTTTTGGTAAGGTTGAATTTTTTTCTTGATGCGATGTGTTCAATAAAAACGTTTTCGCCATCTTGTCCTTTGTAGAAAAAATAGCCTCTTATTCGTTGGGAAATATGTAGGAAATCTTTTTTAAGTGGATGTTTTTCTCCTATTACCTCTGCTGCCCATTCTTTACCTTTCAAACTCAATAAACGCGTATGGGATTTGTGCAATGTATCATCTCTATTGTCGTTTAGATACATTTTAAGATGTTCTTTTGCTTTAGTGGTTTCAATTATTTCGAGTTCTTTTTCTCTTATGTTTTTTGTGGTATCAGGGTAAAATAAATAGGATTGAAATAAAATGATATCTGCAATAGCCCTTGCTTCATAAAAATCGGTTTCTTTTTCAGCTATTTGATAAAATTGCTTTAAGTGATCATTTTCTGGGGCATAATCCCAAGCTTTATCAAAAAGGGCCATTACCTTTTCAGCGGTTTCAACAATGAAATCGTTAAAGGGAGAAATAAATTTTTCTTCTTGTATGGTATTTATAAAATACCATACCAAAAAACTAATATCTTGCAAGTTGATTTCATCTTCATAATATTCATCCAAAAAATAAAAAGGCAATTGTTTATTGTATAATTGGCGGTGTTTTTTAACAAAAGAGCTCAAAAGGTTGGTTTCAGAAATAATATCCTCAAAATAGGAAGTTAAAAAACAAGCCAACATATCCATTTCCTGTGGTTGCAAGTACATTTGCAATACCAACGATTGTGTATTGGTGGTAATAACGTGTTTTACCCTATTACTCAATTTTAGGTAATAACCATCTGTGGTTATTTGGTTTTGGTAAGGTTTGAAATCTAACCATTGTTGTATGTAAATTCGTTTGTTCATAACTTCTTTAATCTAAAAGATTTCTCGAGGTTCTCGGGGTAGGTCATTCTCATAATTCCCCGGATGGCTTGCCCACCCCTGCCGGTCAGATGGGTATCGGGGACAGTCGGTTTCAATAATTTTTTTTGTCAATTGTTGACTCATCATTAATTGGCAATTCACCATTGAAAGCTTCTTGCAAAAGAAATTTCCCCAATTTCTCAAAACCATCTGTTTTTTCCTGATATACTCATGACACATGAAAAATCGGAGAATTTAGGATGCGTATTTTAGTTTATACAAGGCACGACATAGCGGGAGCTATGGGCGAGGTGGAGCGGTATCAAAAATATCCGCCTAAGGCGGACGGTTAATGGTTTTAACGCCGCCAGCCCGTACCGTTCGGGCGGGTTAGGGGCGAAAAGGCGCTTACCTACCTGCCGGACAGGCAGGTAAAACTTCGGGTTTTCATGTGTCATGAGTATAAATGCCTTCCGACTTTTCGTTCCGGTACTCAAGAGGTCGGCTCTAAAACTTGATGCTGATTAGTTACGATTTTGGAAATGTTTCACTTTCATTTTTTTTCTTAACAACATACATTTTTGATTTGAGCATGTGTCTCAAAAGTAAGGGTTTCAATTTTATGGGGGTTCGTAGGAAGACCTTTGGTGTTAAAATAATGTTAATTTCTTTGAACTACATG
>JAJRSY010000167.1 GCA_024278565.1 Bacteroidota bacterium | reverse complement strand
TTAAGAATACAAACATTGATAAAGAAGAGATACGGACTTCGGGAAATCAATTTCACAAAAACCAAGGATGTTTTGCCCATGGCAGATAAAATGTTCGATCTCTTTAACAAGTCTTATGCCACTCTTTCTTCTTTTGTCCCTATCACCGATGTACAAAAAGCATACTTCAAGAAAAAATACATTGGTTTTATCAACCCAGAATACATTAAGTTCGTAGTGGATAAGGAAGACAAGCTCATTGCTTTTTCCATTGTGATGCCGTCCTTTTCAGAGGCACTTCAAAAAGCAAAGGGCAAATTGTTTCCCCTTGGAATATATCACTTGCTAAAGGCTAAAAAAAACAGTAAAGATGTTACCTTTTATTTAATAGGGGTACACCCTGACTATCAGAACAAAGGGGTTACCGCCATAATTTTTAACGAATATTTTAAAACATTTGCAGAAAAGGGCATAAAAATGTGTTACCGCACACCAGAATTAGAAGGAAATATCGCAATAAAACAATTGTGGAAGCATTTTGATCCGAAAATCTACAAACGGCGTTGTACTTATAAGAAACATCTAGATCCCATTTGACAAATTCCTCGTGCTTCGGAATGACAAGACGGGTGGAATGACAAAAACCGCCCACCTAATATTGGTGCATTTTCAAATTGGCACATTGGCCTACTCTCCCATGGCGGCGGCAACCGCTGCAGAAAGCCGTTTGTAAGTCCCGTTTTTCAAACGGTCCCGAATGGCGGAAAAAGCATCTAATGTGATGGCAATATCCTCTAAGGTATGCGTTGCCGTCGGAATCAATCTAAGTAAAATCAACCCTTTAGGTATAACAGGGTAAACTACTATAGAACAGAATATTCCGTAATTTTCACGAAGGTCTTTCACCAATGCCATCGCTTCTGGAATACTCCCTTTTAAATAGACGGGGGTAACACAGCTTGAGGTGTTGCCGATATCAAACCCTTTTTCTTTGAGTCCGTTTTGAAGGGCATCGACATTTTCCCAAAGCTTTTCTTTCAGCTCGGGCATGGTACGCAACATATCCAATCGTTTCAATGCTCCTTTTACATAAATCATGGGCAACGATTTTGCAAACATCTGCGAGCGCAGGTTGTATTTCAGGTAGTTGATAATTTCTTTATCGGCGGCTAAAAACGCCCCTATGCTCGCCATTGATTTGGCAAATGTTGCGAAATAAACATCTATATCATCTTGCACCCCCTGCTCCTCACCTGCCCCAGCTCCTGTTTTTCCTAAAGTACCGAAACCATGTGCGTCATCTACAAACAATCTAAAGCTGTATTTTTCCTTTAACGCAATGATTTCTTTTAATTTTCCTTGTTCTCCCCGCATTCCAAAGACACCTTCTGAAATCACCAAGATTCCACCCCCGGTCTGATCTGCCATTTTAGTGGCCCGTTCAAGGTTTTTCTCCAAGCTTTCCATATCATTGTGCATAAAGGTAAAACGCTTGCCCATATGCAACCGGACCCCATCGATAATACAGGCGTGGGAATCCAAGTCATAAACTATAATATCATCTTTGGAAACCAAGGCATCAATGGCGGACACCATACCTTGATAGCCAAAATTCAATAGATAGGCAGATTCTTTTTGCACAAATGCAGCAAGTTCTTGCTCCAACTGTTCATGAAAATCGGTATGGCCGCTCATCATACGTGCGCCCATAGGGTAGGCAGCACCGTACTCGGCAGCCGTATCGCCATCGATCTTCTTGATTTCAGGCAGGTTGGCCAAGCCGAGATAATCATTGATGCTCCAAGTAATCACCTCCTTGCCCTGAAACATCATGCGGTTCGATATAGGACCTTCCAACTTAGGAAAAACGAAATACCCCTCTGCCTGAGAGGCCCACTTACCTAACGGCCCTTTGTTCTCTCTAATTCTATCAAATATATCTCTCATTTGGGCCTTTGTTGGTTTGTGGTTCATTAAATGCTAAAATATCATTTAACACTGCAAAAATATAGATTTTTAGCTTGCTTTCATAATGAACCCACTTGAGTTATGCACAAAAAAAAAGGTGATGGCCATAATCACCATCACCTTTTACATTTTGTTCTAATTCAAATTTACCCAATAACCTGGACCTTTTGGGTTTCTTCAACACTGTTACTGCTGTTCAAGAACCCTTGATCTTCCATCCATTGATCACTATATATTTTGCTCATGTACCGCGATCCGTGATCGGGAAATATCACGACGACAATACTGTTTTTATCGAATTCACCTTGCTCTCCCAGTTGTTTTACTGCTTGCATTGCAGCACCACAGGTATATCCTGAAAAAATGCCTTCTTTTTTTGATATAGCTCTTGCCATATGGGCGCTTTCTGCATCGGTAACCTTCACAAACGCATCTATCGTTTTAAAATCTGTGGCACCGGGAATGAGATTTTTACCCAAGCCCTCAATACGGTACGGATAAATTTCATTTATATCCAACTCCCCCGTTTCATGGTATTTTTTCAATACTGAGCCAAAGGCATCGACCCCGATTACCTTTATATCTGAATTCTGTTCTTTTAAAAAGCGTGCAATTCCTGAAATTGTGCCCCCTGTACCGCTACAGGCCACTAAATGGGTAATGGCACCATTGGTCTGTTCCCAAATTTCAGGGCCTGTTGTTCGGTAATGGGCTTCTATGTTCAGCTCATTGAAATACTGGTTGATATACACACTGCCCTTGGTTTCTTCATGCAGTCTTTTGGCAACCTCATAATAAGACCTAGGATCCTCTGCGCTTACATGGGCCGGGCACACGTATACCGTCGCCCCCATGGCACGCAGCATATCGATCTTATCTTTGCTCGATTTTGAACTTACCGCCAAAACGCACTCATAGCCTTTGATGATGCTGACCATTGCAATGCTAAAACCCGTATTGCCCGAAGTGGTCTCTATTATGGTATTCCCTTTGGTCAAGATTCCCTTACGCTCGGCTTCTTCAATGATAAAAGCAGCGATACGGTCTTTTGAGGAATGACCAGGGTTAAAGGCTTCCAGTTTGGCATAAAAACTACCCGAAATGTTGGCCGTAACAGTATTAAGTTCAACAAGGGGGGTATTACCGATAAGTTCTAGTATATTGTTGCAAGCATTTATCTTGTCTTTCATACAGGGAATCTATGTTTCAAAAATTGTACAATCTTTCGAATTGACAAAACTCAGGCGCAAAATTACTTTTTTTTTTTAAAACAAACCCTTTATTCGATTTTTCCTTCCAAATCAAGTATAAACGCATATTCTTTTGCCACTTCCTTTAAGGCCTCAAAACGACCTGATGCCCCACCGTGACCAGCATCCATATTAATATCGAACAACAGAAGATTATCGTCGGTTTTCAACTCTCTCAACTTTGCCACCCACTTGGCAGGCTCAAAGTACTGCACCTGCGAATCATGAAAACCGGTAATCACCAACATATTGGGATAGTTCTTTGCAACTACATTATCATAGGGGGAGTACGATTTAATATAATCATAGTATTCTCTCTTGTTCGGGTTGCCCCATTCGTCATATTCACTGGTCGTCAGCGGAATCGAATCGTCCAACATGGTAGTGACAACATCAACAAAAGGCACCGAGGCCACCACCCCCTTGTACAGCTCAGGGGCCATATTTATCACTGCACCCATAAGAAGTCCGCCAGCCGAGCCTCCCATCGCATACAAGTGATCCGCACTCGTATAGTTGTTCTCGATCAAAAATTTTGAGCAGTCCACAAAATCCGTGAACGTATTTTTCTTTTTTAACAGTTTCCCATCTTCATACCACGGTCGACCCATATATTGGCCCCCGCGAATATGTGCAAGGACAAAAACAAATCCACGATCCAACAAACTTAATCGTACGATAGAGAAATAGGGGTCAATGGTAGCACCGTACGAGCCATAGGCATACTGCAAAAGCGGGGCGTTGCCATCTAATTTTGTGTCTTTATGGTAAACAATCGACATGGGCACTTTTACCCCATCACGGGCAATTGCCCAGACACGTTTTTCCAAGTAGTTTTCTTTCTTGAACTTGCCCCCCAAAACCTCTTGTTCTTTTTTGACCGTCTTTTCTTTGGTAGACATATTGAAATCAATGACCGAATGTGGGGTCGCCATCGAGTTGTACGAATAACGAAGTACCTCAGTGTCAAAATCAGGATTTGTACTGGGGTTTGCCGTATAGGTCTCACTATCAAAGGGCAGGTAATAGCTATCAGAGCCGTCCCATCTCACTATTTTCAGTTCATTGAGGCCGTTTTTACGTTCAGAAAGCACATAGTACTCTTTAAAGATATCAATACCTTCCAATAAAACATCGGCTCTATGGGAAATGAACTCTTTCCAGTTCTCTGAAGATGTATCGCCCTCTGCCACCTTCATGAGTTTAAAGTTGATGGCACCATCTTTATTGGTCAACACATAGAAATCGGTACCATAATGGGCAATCGAATATTCAAGACCCCTCGTTCTAGGGGAAAACACCTTGAATTCCCCTTCAGGGTCATCTGCTTTTAAAATACGGAATTCTGTGGTGAGTGTGCTATAGGATGCGATTATGATGTACTTTTTTGATTTTGATTTAGTAACATAGATACCGAAAGTCTCGTCCTCTTCATCAAAAACCAAGGTGTCGGAAGCACTATCATCGCCCAACTTATGTTTAAATATCTTATCGGACCTTAAGGTGACATCATCTTGTTTACTATAGAAAATAGTCTTGTTATCATCGGCCCAAACCGAATTTCCTGCCGTATTATCAATTTTATCGGTCAATATTTCGCCGGTTTTCAGATTCTTGACCTGTAGGGTGTATTTTCTTCGCGAAACGGTATCTACCGAAAAGGCCGCCAAGGTATTATCGGGACTAATGGAAAAACCAGAGAGGTTGAAAAAATCGTGCCCCTTTGCCATTTCATTGCAATCGAAGATAATTTCTTCTTCTGCGTCCAAACTTTCTTTCCTGCCTGCCGGCAGGCACGGTTTTCTTGAATAGATGGGATATTCCTTTCCCGTTTCATAGCGCGTAAGGTACCAGTACCCATTTTTCTTGTAGGGCACTGAGGAATCGTCTTCTTTTATTCTCGACTTCATTTCTTCAAAAAGGGAAGCTTGAAAATTTTTGGTATGCCCCGTCATGGTATTGTAGTATGCATTCTCACTTTCAAGGTGGGCAATCACTTCTTTGTCTTCACGATCATTCATCCAGTAATAATCATCGACCCTTACATCATCATGTTTTACTAATTCTTTGGGTGATTTTTTGGCGACCGGAGCTTCCGTTTTTGTCATATCCTTATTTTGATTTTGGCAAGAAACCGCAAAAGTAAGACATCCTAAAAGAACAATTTTGATTTTCTTCATCTGTATAGTTTTATCCCCACAATTTACTAATTTTACAACCTATAACCAGTAAAAAGAAGATTATGTTCGGAGATATGATGGGTATGATGGGCAAACTCAAAGAGACCCAACAAAAAGTGGAAGCCACCAAAAAGCGGCTAGATACCGTAACACTACGCGAAAATTCACCTGACGACTTGGTTCAAGTAGTAATAACCGCAAACAGAACCGTGAAAGAGATTAAGATCGATGACAGTCTATTGGCAGACAAAGAACAGTTAGAAGACTATCTCATAATTGCGATCAATAAGGCAATCGACAAGGCCACACAGGTAAACGAAACAGAACTTGCAGCCGTTGCAAAAGAAGGAATGCCGAATATACCCGGTTTGGACGGGCTGTTCAAATAAAAAGTTAACGCTAGGTATAACACTAAATTTCAATTGATTATCGTTTGTGTTATACGTTATCATTGTATATTTACCAATAATTGGCAGGTTTATTGCTACACATTCTATACGAAAAAGAACAAATGAAAAAGTTACTCTTATTTTTAATTTTACCCCTTTTCGCTATTGGCCAGGCAAATAAGTCTGTTGTTGCAGAGAGCGAGTGGTTGACCGATTATGAAACGGCATTAAGCAAAGCCAACGATTCAAATAATAACCTTTTGGTTTATTTTACGGGAAGCGATTGGTGCCCCCCATGCAAAATGTTGAAAAAAGATTTATTTGAGTCTGAAGCGTTTCAAGCACTTTCAGAAGACTATGTGCTGCTTTATATTGACATACCGATGAACAAGGATCTCATTTCAGCTGATCAATTAAAGCACAATAAAGAACTTGCCGCCCGTTTGAACAAAAAAGGTTCGGTGCCAGTGATTAAGATCTTAAACCCAAAAGGCAAGGAATTGGATAAATACTCGGGCTATAGCATGAACGGGGAAACGCAATACCATTTAAAACTTCTCAAAAAACACCAGTAAGAAAGGTAGTCGTTGCCTATTTATCAGATCACATCTTTAAAACTACCATTTTCCTTGTAGAAACAGATTACTTCTTTCCTTACTGCCATTTTCATTGTAGAGACAGATTACTTCTTTCCTTACGGAAATCGTAATGACGTATTTAAAAACTACTTCCGGTAAGCCAGGCTGACCCACAAAGCATTAGATAACAATCACCTTGCTATCTGGTAGGCATGTACAAGCGTTAAGCACCTGATTGATAGACTGGTTAAACCTCCCAGCATATAGAGGTAAATAAAAAAGGGCTCCCTTACGGAAAGCCCTTTTTTTGGTTGGTTAATGTATTGTATTAGTTATTGATCAACCTAAATTGAGTTCTTCTATTCGCTGCATGCTCTCTAGCTGTACATGAAACGCCATCTTTACATCTGTTCAAAAGCTTTGTCTCACCGTAACCATTAGCTACTAAAAGGCTTGAGTTGATTCCTTTGGTAATCAAGTAATCAGCTACAGCTTTTGCTCTTCTTTCAGAAAGATCTTGGTTTGAAGTAGCACTACCTTGTGAATCGGTATGCGAAGCTAATTCAACCTTCACCCCAGGGTTTTGAGCCAATACCGGTAACAAGCGCGTATCGATGATACTTTTTGCAGCAGCGGTCAATGTGGCACTACCAGAATTCCAGTTGATTGGTAGGGCTTGGTATTCTACCAGAGCACACTCAACTTCTTTCCAAGTGGTTAAGCCTCCTTTTTCTTTCAAAACTTCTTTTGTAACGGTCTTAGTTACAGCAGGTATAGTTTCTTCAGAAGTATAGGCGTCTTTATCTAATACTGTTTTTGTTATTTCTTTATACTCAGCAGGAATAACAGTTTCAACTACTTTCGCTGACTCTAAAAGAACTCTTTTTGTATAGCTTGCATTCTTTGAACCGATAGGTGTTTTGCTTACAGAAGCATCGCTGGCCAAGGTGGTTGTTTCAATAGTGGTAAACTCAGCAGGATACCCTTTGTAGCACCAATACCTACAATCATCTGGGTTACCAGAAGCACAATCAGGTGCAGAAGCACCAAGCTCCCATTGGGCGTAAGCAGGCTTTATTTCAATGGTTTCAGAACCTTTACCAAAAGAGGCGGGCGAAATACTCATGGTATTACCACCTTCTTTAGATACATAAGTTACAGACTCAGTTCCCCATTTTTCAGGTATAACGGTCAATTTCTTACCAGCAGCCTTCACCTCTACCCTTTCGGTAACTGTCTTAAAAGTTGCAGGTACTGCCTTCAATACTTTGTAAGCTGGTTTGATAGTTAAAGTAACCGTTTCGTTTACATAAACATCAGGTGTTGTACAACGTACATAGCACTTACCCGGCTCAGGGTTTGTTGGCAAATCTTGCGCCATTGCAATCGATGCAGTCATAGCTGCAAACAAGAATAATACTTTTTTCATTTTCGTTTAGTGTTTAAATGTTAAAATTTCAAGTGTGTAAAAATACTTTATTTTAACTAAAAATTAAGAAAAAAATGAGGTGAATAAATGTCATTCATCGATTTTATCATGCAATTGGAAGTTTTTAGATAAGAATTATAAGGTTGCACTATAATACCCCCCAATATTAGGACAGGAAGTTATTAATCGTTAGGTAAATTAGTTTGTATAAAACCCTCAAGCGGCATACCTGGCGTGCTCGTGTCGGAAATATTTTTTCACCTGCGGTCTGTCTTTTTTCCTTTTGTTCATGAAATCTTTGATGTTCTCTTTGAGCTGCTCCCTGTTGATAGCCCTTTTCTTGCCGATGGTGTTGGTCTTGAGGTCTTGGTTCACATACTCCTGTGGATTCAGTTCAGGGGAGTAGGGCGGAATGAAGAACACTTCGACCCTATCCTTTTGTCCCTCCAGCCACCTGCCGGCAGGCAGGTTCGTAGGGTTTAATGGTCTTGTGGGCCGGGTGGTTGTCGGTGATAAAGAACACTTTCCGTTTACCGTACTTTATCATTTGCCCTAAGAAGGTCTTGAACACTTCACTGTTGAAGCCTTTCTCCATCAGCATGAACTGTAGGTGCCCCCTGTTGCTTATGGCGGATATCATGTTGACGGTAAAACGTTTTCCGGTTGCCTTGATAATCGGTGTTTTCCCTTTCGGGGCGTAACTCTTCCCCGCTTGGTGGTCGCTCTTGCAGCCCGTTTCATCGCCAAAGTAAATGGTCGCCTTTTCGGCCTTGGCCCTTTTCCGTATCGCGGGATACTCCTGTTCCAGCCACTTTTTTACCGCTTCCGGCTTTTGCCTGCCCGTCCGGCAGGCGGGCCCGAAGGCCTTCCTGATAGGCTTTTGTGGGGCATAGCCCCATTTCTTGAGGTAGCGCCCCACTTGCCAACGGGACAGTTCCACACCATAGCTGTTGTACCGCTTCCCTTGTCCACAGGCCGAAGGGCAGTTTCAACTGGTCGGGCATCTTCTCCCTTATCAGCCTGCGCACCTGGCGGGCCTGCTCTTTTTTCAGCTTCGTGCCTCCCTTGGCGCCGCGCTTCCTGCTCCTGAGCGCCTGTTTGCCGCCCGCTCTGTACTTTGCCCATATCCTGTTGACCGCCATCTGGCTGATGCCGAATATCGCGGCGCATTCCTTTTGCGTGCCCTGCTTCTTCCACAGGTAATCGGCTACCCTGAAGCGGATCAGCTCCTGGGCCTGCTTACCGTACCTTTTCTTGTTTTTTCCGTCCATCCAATTAAATATAGGGCTTTTCCAGCACATATACAAACTAAATAATGCTCTTGTTAATAAACCACTATGGATTAGAAATCCATAGTTTTCAATAAAGAATGAAATTCTTCCTAAACATTATTCTAATATCCAGTTGCCTTTTTCCGAATTGAGCTTATCCTTGTGATGTTCGAGATATTCTTGAACCATCCCATCGGTTATCTTACCAGTACTCCATGCGCCATAACCCACGGCCCAAACTAGCCTGCCGTCTGGCAGGAGTGTCTGCCCCAATATTTCTTGCGCAACGAGGGAAACTCCTTTTGAAGAAGTCGTGAAGAACGTCCTTTCAATTTCTTCACCAAAACACTTACGCTCAAAGAAGGAGGGTATTCCAAATGCATATGCACGTGGCCTTTACTTACTACCCCCTTTGGAATACGAACATTTTCCGAATTACATACCTGTATCAACAAATCACGACACCTATGCTGGACATCTCCTTTCAAAACATCGTAACGGTATTTTGTCGCCCATACGATATGACAACTTATACTGGTTATGGAATGTGAGTTCTTTCGGTAGTTCGACATCCAACAAAACTAAAGACATCCATAGAAACTAAGGTAGCTGCAATGGAATTGCAGGGTTTTAACCCTTAACTTGAAAATAAATTTGATTTTTCAGGATATTCCTTTCAACCTCGAACCACAAGACCAAAGAAAAGCAAAAGTCTTTTTCTAGATTTTGATTGTGCAATAAGTATAGGTTCAAGAAAACGAATAGCGGACAAGTTAGGAGAATTAAAAGTTGAGAAACTAAGTTTTAAAAGCATCGTAGGTGTTGCCCAATATCTTAATCCAATGATACGGGGCTGGGTTAATTGCTATGGTAAATTTAGAGCTTACGAACTGACAAAAGTTTTTCGGCTATTAAGTTTTCGTTTAATACGCTGGGCAAGGAAAAGGTATAAGCGTTACAAAACCAGTATTAGAAAAGCCTTTAAACGGTTAAAGCGTATACGGGAACAGTTTCCGTATTTGTTTCATCATTGGAGATGTTCTTTTATAAAGGCAATTGCTTAGATTTGTATTATAAGAGCCGTGTGAGGGGAGACTTTCAAGCACGGTTCTGTGAGAGGTTTAGGGTGAAACTCCCTTTACCTACTCGACCATAAACCGTTTCCACACATATGAACAACTATTAATATTCTGGAATAAAAAGAACTATTATGAAACACATCTTCTACACTTTATTTGCAGCACTATGTATTGTAACAAGCTGCAAAAACAACAAATCAACTGAGAAACCTTTAACTGAAGGTAATTCTACAACCGACCATTCTAAAACACCAACAGCCACTTTTATTACTGAAACTTTAGGATTAACACATTGTGAATCCGCAGTTTATGATGCTAAAAATAATATTATTTATGCATCTCTAATTGGCAATAGTGAAGATGGTGATGGCTCTATTGCTACAGTAGACACAGATGGCAAACTCATTAATCTAAATTTTATTGATGCGCTTAATGACCCAAAAGGAATTGCCATTACAAAAAACAGACTTTACGTTTCTGATGTCACAGAACTGGTAGAAGCTGATTTAGTAACTGGAAAAATAATCAAAAAACACACCCTTGACGGTATTCAGTTTTTAAATGATGTGGCCATTGATAATGCAGGAAATGTTTTTGTCTCAGATACACATACTTCAAAAATATATAAACTTAACGAAGAAGGTGAATTCAACTTATGGTTAGCTGACGTAGCTTTAGACAACCCTAATGGATTGTTGATACAAAACGGTATTATATATGTAGCCTCTTGGGGAAGTCAACCAGATGGTGGTCGTGTGTCTAGCATAGATATGGAAACAAAATCTATTGATTCTATATCCACCATTATTGGTAATTTAGATGGTATTAGGCCTTATGATAAAAATCGCATGATTATCTCGGATTGGAATAGTGGAAACATTCATTTATATAGATTATAATGGCACTACTCAACAAATACTTCAAGTGGGTCAAAGTGTAGGCGATATTGCTTATATAAAAGAGAAAAACCTGCTCTTATTACCAATGAACAAACAAAGTCGTTTGTTGTTTTATAAACTGAATTAACCCCCTGTTCGCAACTGATCTGCTTAACACTCTTACCGTTGCCGAATTCCTTTAAAATTTTTTGTGTTTTTACTGTGTACAGTAAACTACCTCGGGGCAATCCCACGAGGCATTGATAGGGATTTATTTTTTTATTTCGACGCAAGCATCGAGGTATGAAACCCACTGACGGGAATAAAAGTAATCCTTTCTCAAGCATTTATTTTTATAAGAAAGACTCACTGTTCATTGAAAAAAACATTCTCCTCATCGGTCAACAATCTTGACTGAATGATGAACCGTACACTCAAGGGTATTTCCAACGAAAAGCTCGAACCCCGCCCCTCGGTGACATCAATGGTCAAATGTGTGTGTTTCCAATATTCAAATTGGTCTTGGTTCATGTAGTAGTTTACCCCCTCTAATTGCCCGAGCAGAATATCACTGTCATCAAGGTACATATCACCCTCTTCAAACACCATCGGGGCCGAACCGTCACAGCAACCACCGCTTTGGTGGAATATCAAATTTCCGTGCTTTTCCTTCAGTTCGTCCAAAACTTTAATCGCCTTCCCTGTTATCGCTACTCTTTCGTGTACCATGTATTAATTATTACAGCCTTTCATCCTATTACACTTTTTTGTTATACCCATGACACATGAAAACCCAATTTTTCATGTGTCATGGGTATAACATAAAAAGACCGGCCGAAATTTTCAGCCGGTCCGTTCTAAATATTCAACGCATCTTGAGTTCATTTACCTTTACCACCTGATTCTAAAAAAAACCTAGTTCGTTCTTATCATAAGAGATCAACATGTTTTTGTTCTGACGGTAATGGTTCATCATCATCAAATGGTTCTCGCGCCCGAATCCTGATTTTTTATACCCTCCGAACGGTGCGTGGGCCGGGTATGCATGGTAACAGTTTACCCATACCCTACCTGCTTTTATGGCTCTCGGAATCTGGTACAGCTGATGGGCATCCCTCGTCCATACACCTGCCCCTAAGCCGTAGAGGGTGTCATTGGCGATTTCCAGTGCTTCGGCCTCGTCCTTGAATTTACAAACTGAAAGTACGGGGCCAAAAATCTCTTCTTGAAAAACCCGCATTTTGTTATGCCCTTCCAAAATAGTTGGTTGAATGTAGAACCCGTTCGCCAGATCGCCATCCAATTTACAGGCTTCGCCACCGGTCAATACTTTTGCCCCTTCTTCTTTTCCTATCTTTATATAGGAAAGAATTTTTTCGTATTGGTCATTTGATGCCTGTGCACCTACCATAGTGTTCACATCGTACGGATCGGCCTGGACCGCAGCCTCTGTTCTTGCGATTACTTTTTCGAGAAAGGCGTCATAAATATCTTCTTGTACCAATAAGCGCGACGGACAGGTACATACCTCCCCTTGGTTGAACGCAAATAAAACGGCACCTTCGATCGCCTTGTCCAGAAACGCATCGTCCTCGTCCATTACGGAATTAAAGAAAATATTCGGTGATTTGCCCCCCAACTCCATGGTGACCGGATTAAGGTTTTTAGAGGCATACTGCATGATCAATTGTCCCGTAGTGGTTTCGCCCGTGAAAGCGACTTTATCAACACCTGAGTGCGATGCCAAGGGTTTGCCCGCTTCGGGACCAAACCCATGAATGATATTTACGACTCCCGGGGGAAATACATCAGCAATTTTTTCCATAAGCAAGGTCGCTGTGGATGGGGTTTGTTCCGCTGGTTTCAAAACCACGCAATTACCGGCGGCCAGTGCTGGGGGAAGCTTCCAAGACAACATCAACAAAGGAAAATTCCACGGAATGATCTGCCCGATCACACCAAGGGGCTCCTTGATGTTCATTGAAAGTGTATTCGCATCCAACTCGGTCGCCGAGCCTTCCTCTGCCCGTATGACCGCTGCAAAATAACGCCAATGATCAACCGCCAAGGGAATATCGGCATTTAAGGTCTCCCGTATCGGTTTTCCGTTATCGCAGGTTTCCACTAATGCGAACTCTTCTAAATTTGCTTCGATAATATCAGCGACTTTGTTCAATAATGCGGCCCTCTCGGTTACCGAGGTATTGCCCCAAGCATCTTTTGCGGCATTGGCCGCGGCAACGGCACTATCAACATCTTCTTTTTGCGAACGTGCATATTTTGCGATCAGCGAATTGTCAATTGGTGAGGTGTTGTCAAAATACTCGCCACTGATCGGATCAACGAATTTTCCGTTGATGAAGTTTCCGTACTTTTCTTTGAATTTCGGTTTTGAATAGCCCATGATATTGGAGTTTTAGTTATACTTTATTTAATTGATTCGTGCATTGAAAATTTCTTCTTTTAAGAATAGATCGAGACACCTTGTAAAAAAAGAAAGGTTCTACCACTATTTGTGTGGGTAAGATTCTATTTTTAGTTATAAATAATCTTAAAAAACAACATGAAAATGATATAATGAATCAATGATTGAATAAAAAAACATGTAATGTGTTGATATGCAAATAATTATAACTGTTCTATTCTCTCATTAAAGCATTTTTAACATTCATTCATCTTAAACTGATCTGAATCTTCCACTAAATTAGTGGTAGAACCAAAAGAAATTGTCTTTAAGCAGTTTAAGTTAGTCAAAATCAATTATATGAACAAGTTTTTTAGTGTCTAATGGCTATTGTATATGTTTACACTCACGGATTGCCAAAATAAATCATGGGGATTACTTAATTCGGACCTACCCGAACAATGACCAAATACGGCCGGTTGATTACAAATTATCTAACTGATTGTTACTTTTATCGGCACTGATCGTCCAAAAGAAACCTACAAAAAAGAAAGTGTCAACGGTAAGCCGAATGGCACGACGGTCAAAAACGCCATTGGCATTTGGGGCATTGGCATATTGATACCCACTTATGTTATTGAACCCGGTCACATTGCTTACCGAGAAATACAGGATTTTTTGCTGAGAGATCAAATACGCCCAATTTACACTTATATTATTGAACGCCTTGGTTCTCCCTGCCATAAAATCAGTTGTGTTCGGGTTATCGTAAGGCCTACCAGAACCGTAGTTGTACGACATACCCACTTGTGAGCGCCATTTTTCTACCCAATATTTGGTCACCAACGAAAAGTTATGTTTTGGTGCGAAATTCGGGGTTGCCCTTTCCCTAAAGTTGCGATAGTCACGTTCGGTGTCCAAATAAGAATAGGAGATCCAGTAATCGAGGTTTTTTATGTTCTTGTTGTCCCGCCAGAAAATATCAAGACCTGACGCATACCCACTTCCCAAATTATTGAACTCTGAATCAAATTGGGGCAAGCGGGTGTTGTACTTCGTCAGCTTATCATAATCTTTATAATAGGCTTCCGCCCTAAATGTTTTTCCATCGTTCGAATACTGATAGTTCAAAATATAGTGCGAGGTTTTTTCGGTGGCCAAATCCTGATCGTATTTCAAGTACTCGGTCAACGGGTTTTGATGAAAATCACCGTAGGCCAGTGAAAATTGTCCGTTCGTACTGCTCTTGTACGCTACTGAGACCCTAGGGGAAATGGTAAAATCCTCCAACACTTGCGAATATTCGGCCCTAGCCCCCAATTTCATGGCAAAACTATTGCTGAAAAAGATATCGGTCTCGGCAAAGGCCGCCGTTAGATTGTCTTTATAACCGGAATCAAAGGTGAGTCCATCCGCTGTTTTGAAGGCCTCCGAATAGTCCGTAATAAAATGTTCCGCACCGAAATTGAGTTGAAACCTGCTGCTGAAATTCTTCTTTAATTTCAGTTTTAAATGAGATGCGATTTCCTTGGCATCTATGGTATTTGCAAGAGATTCAATATTATTTTTATCGGAAGAAATACTTGCACCGGCCGTAAGTGTCCATTCGTTTTCCAAAAACCGTTTGTAAGATGAATTCACATACAGATTGTTGTTCTTCAGACCAAAACGGATGAAGTCGGTGAAATTGATATCCTCTTGCTCTATATCAAAATTCGCATGGTTAAAGCCGGTATAGAACTTGAACAGGCTCTTTTCTTTTTTACTTCTAAAAACGGCCTCACCCGAGATGGACTCATAGGGCTTGTTCCAACGAGCACCTTGATCGGCAGGAACCAAATATTGGTACGGAGCCAGATTAATATATGAAGTGTTCAAACTCAATGATTCATCACCCCAAATCTCGGTATGCCCAACTCCCCCACCAACTGACATGATAGAGATATCGGTTTTCTCTTGATCGGGCACATCGGTGGTGTTCAACAACAAAATACTTGACAGGGCCTGACCGTACTCTGCCGAGTACCCGCCCGTACTGAATGTGATTCCCTTAAATAGAAAAGGTGAGAACCTGCCCCTTGTGGGAATATTGTTCGCAGTGGCATTAAAAGGCTGAAATACCCGTAGGTCATCAATAAATACCTGGGTCTCCCCTGCCTCCCCGCCCCTAACGAACAGCCTGCCATCTTCGTTAACGGTCGTCGTACCCGGCAAAGTTTGTAGTGCTGCAACAAAATCGCCGGCCGCCCCTGCCGTGGTGACAATATCCAAAGGTTTCAATACCGATACCTTGGAATTGTCACCTGCCTCAAAAGTACCAGCGGTAAGAGTCACCCCGTTCAATTGGTTGATGGCCTCCCGAAGCACTATTTTCAAATCTTTTAAATACGACACATCACCTGTCTGCATATACGTGTCAAATGAAATCATTGAGACAATGAGGTTTTGGGTAGCCGTTTCTGAGGTTTCAAAAGAGAATTTTCCGTTTTCGTCGGAAGAGGTACCATCGTAGGTGCCTTCCAAATAAACATTGGCACCTATAACAGGAAGGCTTTTGTTATCGGTTACCGTACCTGAAATGGTGGTCTGCCCAAAAACCAAGGGCGTATATAAAAATATGATAGGGAATGTAAATTGTCTTATCATGATTGTTCGTTTTTTGATAGTACAAACTTGAGTCATTACGAGCAGTCCTCACAAACAAGTTTACCGAATTGTGCTTTTTCGATACTGAATTGTATATACTGAATGAATTGGAATTGTTGTTGTTGGAATTGTCTTTTAGACCTACAAGGAGGCCTCCTACGTCGGCAACGCCTTGCAGGTCAGATCGGGGAAATCGTTTTTGCGTCGGCAACGCCTTGCAGGTCAGATCGGGGAAATCGTTTTCGCGTCGGCAACGCCTTGCGGACCAGATCGGGGAAATCGTTTTTGCATCGGCAACGCCTTGCAGGTCAGATCGGGGAAATCGTTTTCGCATCGGCAACGCCTTGCAGGTCAGATCGGGAAATCGTTTTCGCGTCGGCAACGCCTTGCAGGTCAGATCGGGGAAATCGTTTTTGCGTCGGCAACGCCTTGCAGGTCAGATCGGGGAAATCGTTTTTGCGTCGGCAACGCCTTGCAGGTCAGATCGGGAAATCGTTTTCGCATCGGCAACGCCTTGCGGGCCAGATCGGGGAAATCGTTTTTGGGATTCTACATTAGTGCCGGGCTAATTTCCCTTTAACTAAAAAACCCCTCATTTAGAGGGGTTTCCAATACTTTCACTATATCGAACTAAGCAATTGTTATGAAATAACTTGCCGTTTTTATTTTTCTTTCTTGCTAGCCGGCAGGCTGGTTTCCTTTCCCATCGCATCAGCTCGCCCATAGCTTGCGCTATATCGTGTCATGATAAAGGAAAAGACTTCCTGCCGGCCAGACAGGCACATCAATTCCGTCAACTTATTTCATAACAATTGCTAAGCTGAATTTGCACCAACACCTTTTAACCCGCATTATTCACGGATATTCTATTCCAAAGCCAAACTATACTTCGACTATGCTCAGCACATGCCTGCTATAATTGAAAATGCCCAAAATTTGTTCAGCTCAAAATTGAATTGCAATTCCTTCACTAAAAAACCTCTGTGCTTTCCAATTCTACCGTGCCTGCTGGCAGGCAGGTTGATATTTTGACTTTTCATAACGAAAATCCGTGAATAATGCGGGATAAGTTACGGTGCAGTCTCCCCTTCTGGGGGGAAGGTGGCTTATATCTCCTCTGCCAACCAAGCCTTCATCATCCAGACCGTTTTTTCTTGTTCACTGATAAAATCACCCATCATGGAATTGGTGCCCTCATCATCGGCCTTGCCCGAAGCATCTAAAATACCCCGTTCAATAATCAAGAGTTCTTTTAACGAATCAACGATCAAGCGAATCGCATCTTCGTCTTTGGTCACATTTTTACCAATGGGAACATTGGAATCCTCGATATAGTCTTCAAAAGTATGTAACGGGACCCCGCCCAAGGTCAATATGCGTTCTGCTATTTCATCTATCTTCATGTTGGCATCTGTATACAGTTCCTCAAATTTCACATGCAGGTCAAAAAACCGTTTTCCTTTAATGTTCCAATGAATACCCCTTAAATTCTGGTAGTATTGTTGAAAACTGGCCAACAGCTTGTTCAGATCTTCACTTAATACAATCGATTTTTCAGCACTTAAACCTATACTATTTAGTTTCATAATTATCTTTGTTTTTAAAATTGGTATAAACCTGCCTAGTCGGCAGGCAAATTTATTAAATATTAGACCTTGATTTAGATAAATTTAATTGATAGTTTTTATAACTTTATAGACAAAAGAAATACCCATGACAATTACCCAACTGCAATATGTACTGGCAGTCGCCGAACACCAAAATTTCACCCTAGCGGCCGCCAAAAGCTTTGTTACACAACCCACCTTAAGTATGCAGGTCCAAAAACTTGAAGATGAACTTGATGTACTTATCTTTGATCGTGGAAAAAAGCCTATTTCGGTTACTGAAGTGGGTAAAAAGATTGTAGCTCAGGCCAAAAATATAGTAAACGAGGCCAATAGGATCAAAGATATTGTAGATCAAGAAAAGGGGTTTATCGGTGGAGATTTCGCCTTAGGCATCATTCCCACCGTAATGCCCACCCTATTGCCCATGTTCTTAAAAACATTTATCAAGAAATACCCTAAGGTCAATCTTATTATCAAAGAACAGAGTACCGAAAGTCTGATTCGAAACATATTGGACGGACATTTAGATGCAGCCATAGCGGCCACTCCCTTAGAAATCGAATTTATAAAAGAACGGCCTTTGTATTATGAACCGTTTGTTGGGTATGTGCTCAATGACCATCGCTTGGGCAAGCTAAAAAATCTAAAAACTGAAAATCTAGATATTTCAGATATTCTTTTATTGCAAGACGGGCATTGTTTTAGAGATGGTGTGATAAATATTTGCAGCACTTCAAAAAATGAAGTTCAAGAGAGTTTTCAATTACAAAGCGGAAGTTTTGAAACCTTGGTCAATTTGGCCGATGAAGGTATGGGCATGACACTTTTACCATATTTAAACACCTTGCAATTAGATAGCGCCAAAAAGAAAAACCTGAAGTACTTTGATGATCCCCCGCCTGCCCGAGAGGTCAGTCTCATTTACCATAAAAGTGAACTAAAGATTCAGATTACCAATGCCCTACAAGATATTATTTCAGGTGTTGTTAGAGGGGCTATTACTTTTCAAGACGTAAAAATCATTAGTCCGTTGAACAAATAGTTCGAAAAAATTCCACCACCGTAGTGGAATTCTTAAATTACATTTTTAAATACACAAGACTTTGCCGTAACTCTGGCTTATCGGTTATAAACTGTTGCAGCCAAAGTTTCAACTCCTCGATCTCATGTGGCAATAGGTTTGAAATCGCTTTTTTTAATTCCTTGCAGAAGAGTTTTGTATCGAAACTGACTTTTTTTAGTATGGTTTTGGTATACTCCAACATTGCTCTTGCCATATTTCAAAATATTTAATACGTTAGTTGTTTTCTTTTTGGGGAACTTTCAACCTCTCTAAAATTAAACAAAAAAACATATACCGTATTGCGCCAACTCTGTTAAAAATTAGATAAATTCATGTTAAAACGATTTAAATCGAATCGATAGGTTATTTTCTTATTTTTAGCTTCATGAAAAAAATATCTGCCTTCATTCTTCTTTTTGTCCTATTGACGGGTTGTGCCAGTTCTAAAAAAAAAATACGAAAGAGCACTAATAGCATTCTTTCCTCAAAGTTCCATCAAAACCAATTTACGGGACTTTTGATTATCGACCCCGAAACCAAGGACACTTTGTTCAGTAAAAACAGCAAAAAATACTTTACCCCTGCCAGCAATACTAAAATCTTCACTTTATTTACTGCATTGGCAATGCTGCCCGACAGTATACCCGCTTTAAAGTATTTGATCAAAAATGACACTCTTTATATTGAAGGCACGGGCGACCCAACACTATTGCATACGTATTTTGATAGTAAAAAAAACCTCCAATTCTTGAACCGGCACCCATACATTGCGCTGCACTTAAACAATTTTGCAATGGAAAAATACGGCCCTGGTTGGGCTTGGGATGATTACCAGTACAACTACCAGCCCGAAAGAAGCGGATTTCCACTATACGGTAATGTGGCTACCCTGTACAATTCAGATTCGGTCGATTGTACGCCACCCTATTTTAAGAACAAGGTGATTTCTTTGGATTATTCGCATAACCGCGAATTAGAATCAAACACCTTCTACTTTTCACCATCACGCAAAGATACCATTGAGATTCCCTTCAAAACGGATAGCACACTCACTAAGATCCTACTGGAAGATGCGCTGCAAAAAAAAGTGAAGATCACCCAGAAAATGCCAAAAGGAAAAAAGAAAGTGCTGTACAGTGTTCCTTCTGATTCGGTCTATAAACGAATGATGCACCAAAGCGATAATTTTATTGCCGAACAACTGCTTATCGTGGCCGCTTCTACCCTGTCAGATACTCTTGACGGCTCAAAGGCGCAAAACCATATACTCAAAAACCAGCTTGCCGATCTAAAACAAGTCCCACGATGGGTTGACGGGTCCGGCCTCTCACGCTACAATCTCTTCACCCCGGAATCTATGGTTCATATACTCCATAAAATGTACAGGGATATCCCCAAAAAGCGCCTGTTCAGCCTTTTTCCGGCCGGTGGGGTTTCGGGCAACTTAGAAGATTGGTACAAGGGAAACCCAAAACCCTATCTATACGCCAAAACGGGAAGTTTGGGCAACAATCATAACATAAGCGGCTACCTCATTACAAGATCTAATAAAACATTGATTTTCAGCTTTATGAACAATCATTTCAAACAACCTTCCTCTGAAGTAAAAAAACGGATGCAGCTGATCTTTGAAGAGATTCGTGATGGGTATTGAACCTAAGCACCAATGCCGTATTGCCCTCGATTTTACGAGAAGCGCAGCGACGAAGTAATCTGTTTATTAGGTGTCAGCATAATGTTCGGTTTGGCGTTACTACAAATTACCCCAACAACTCGTTTAACTGGGCATACTGCAAAAGCATGATTGTCTTGGCATCTTTGATAGCTCCTTTTTTTATCATTCCCAACGCCTCGTCAAAAGGGAATTCCAAAACCTCAATATTTTCGGTTTCATGATCGGCACCGCCCCCCTCGCCCACTTTCATACGGTCGTCATAGGCAGCGATAAAAAAATGGAGAATCTCGGTAACCGATCCGGGTGACATATAGGACTCGAACACTTTTTCTACCGTATCGATTTTATACCCGGTTTCTTCTTCGACCTCTTTTTTGATGCACTCCTCAGGGCTATCACCGTCTAAGACCCCGGCACAGACTTCGATCATCATACCGTCATTATTACCGTTGACAAAGGTTGGCATTCTGAACTGCCTTGTCAGTACTACTGTTTTTTTATTGGAATTATATAACAAAATAGCTGCGCCGTTGCCCCTATCGTATGCCTCACGTGTTTGGGTCTGCCAACCACCATCTTCTTTCTGGTACTCAAAAGTAATTTTATTGAGGGTGTACCAATTGTTTGCCAGTAGCTCTGTCTTTATATTACGAACTTTTCCGTTTTTCAATTTCCTTGATTTAAACCGTTACCGCCCTGTTCAAATACCGTCGAAAGGGCAGCATCTCTTTATACACTTGAATCACCTTGTCATTGAAATCATTTTGTAATACCTCTTTATTCGAAAAGATATGTACCACCGCAAAGGTTTTGTTCCGTAGCAAGTCTATATGCTGATGGTCTCTTGCAAAACCTTTGGGCGAGGTGGTGAGCTTTATATCCTTATAGAGGTTGCCAAAGGTGTTTTTAAAAGATTTGTTGTTGATTATTTTTACAAGTTCCGCTCCATCATAATCAATGGCCTCACGAACACTTCGCAGGGTTTTAGGGGCTGGTCGCCATAAACCCCCGGCCATGGCAGATTCTTTAAGACCTATTTCAATATAAAAATCACCGGTATTTGGACGTTTATCCAATCCTGCCCCAAAATGGTCTTTGTAAACAGGTTTGTTGGGATGGAACATCAAATTATTATTGATTCGGTTGATGCCCTTTTTACCCGGAGTGGAATAGTACTCATCATCAATGGCAGCGAGAGCAATATCGATTTCATCTAACCAACCCATATAATCATCACGTACCTCTTTGTACCATTTTCTGTTGGCATCCATCCAATCTTTAGAATTGTTCTTGTTCAGTTCTTTGAGAAAGCGGATCAGGTTATTAAAGTCCATTCAATCATGTTTAACATATTCGTCTTCGCAAGGCACGAAGCGATCTGTTGAAATTCAAAATAATGTTTCCGAGGCGCGAAATGAAAGTCCCCTCTCCCTTCGGGGAGGGATTTAGGGGAGGGATTCAGAACCTGTTATCCCCACCAATAATATCTCCGAGGCCACCTAGAATACTTCCTTCCCCTTTATCTTTTCCACCTCTTGGCAGCGAGGCGATTATTCTACCAGCCAACCTACTGAAAGGCAAAGACTGAATGTATACCGTACCTGGCCCACGTAGGGTTGCAAAAAACAATCCTTCACCACCGAAAACGGTATTTTTGATTCCGCCAACGAACTCAATATCGTAATCCACATCTTTTGTGAAGCCAACGATACAGCCTGTATCGACTTTCAAAATTTCACCGGCGGCCAGCTCTTTTTTTGCCAAGGTACCACCAGCATGAACAAAGGCCAGCCCATCACCTTCGAGTTTTTGCATGATAAAGCCCTCACCACCAAAGAGGCCACGACCCAATTTTTTTGAAAATTCTATTCCGATGGATACTCCTTTTGCAGCACAGAGAAAGGCATCTTTCTGACAGATAAACTTCCCTTCTTGTTGAGAAAGGTCGATGGCAAGTATCTTTCCTGGGTAGGGCGAGGCAAAACTCGCTTTTTTCTTTCCTTGGCCAACGTTTAAAAATGCGGTCATAAATAGGCTTTCACCTGTTAGCAATCGTTTGCCCGCGGAAAAAATCTTGCCCAATACCCCTTCTTCTTGATTGGATCCGTCACCGAAAATGGTATCCATCTTAATATCGGTATCCATCATCATAAAACTTCCCGCTTCGGCCACCACGGCTTCTTGAGGGTCGAGTTCGATCTCTACATACTGCATTTCTTCGCCGTAAATCTCGTAATCCAATTCGTGTGCGTTCATCTTTATAGTTTTTAGATTTTGGTTATTCGTTGATCGTTCCATCCATATAATTGTTACAGTATTGATTTTATAAAAAATAAATCTGTAAATTTCCCTGCGCCAAGAGCGCAGGGCGTTTTCTTCAATGCTGTGCATTGATTATGTATCGAACAACCTGAGCTGTTTTACATCATCCGCCCTTCCCTGATTTTCGATATACTTCTCGATTATTCTTCTGTCACCCCTACCGCTTACAGTAGAGATGTAGTAACCGTCGGTCCAAAACTCCCCT
>JAJRSY010000166.1 GCA_024278565.1 Bacteroidota bacterium | reverse complement strand
GGGGTGACAGAAGAATAATCGAGAAGTATATCGAAAATCAGGGAAGGGCGAATGATGTAAAACAGCTCAGGTTGTTCGATACATGATCAATGCACAGCATTGAAGAAAACGCCCTGCGCTCTTGGCGCAGGGAAATTTACGGCGAGACAGCCCTAAAAAACCTTGTTGAGCTAGATAATCCTACCAGTTATCGGCTAAAATCTCGAATGGCCCTAACTCGAAATTTTCGGTGTGCTGCATTTTTATTGTAGTGATACAATGTATTGCCCTCTCGAAAATGTATAAGTCGTGCCTGGTATTCATCATAAACAGTGGCACTCCAATACAGTTCATCGGAAAATTCACCTTTATTCGTTGCGCCCTGTCCTATAGTCTGGTGCATTATTCGTAGTTCATTGAAAGTTGGCAATCTCCATCCTTCACCTAATTGCTCGTGAATTTTCATTGCATCGGTCCATGTCATGGGGCCAGCGTCATCGATATGGGCTATTTTACCTGTTTTGCCCAAAGGGTCAATTTCGAAAACAAAGCCCCCGTCAAAGGTGTCTCCAATAGTTGGTTTTGAAACCGGGACTTCCTTTTTTGGTGGTTCAATTTTAGATTTTTTTGAAGTAACGGAATCTTTTACAACTAGGGTGTCAGTTGCTATAATAGGGGTCGATTCTTTCTTGGACTTAGTAGTGCCAAAATGTGAAAAAGCCCATATAGCAGCAGTTGCAAGTACTACCGTTAACAACCCTACGCGTATTCTTTTTTTCGTAGTTGTGTTTTCTTTTTGAGGGGTTTCTTTAATTTTTTGATTGGCTTCAGCGGCAATTTTTGCTTGTTGAGCTGCTTCGGTCTCGCGCTTCGATATCTCCTCTTCTCTAAGTCTGTTCTCTTCTTCAGCCCTTCTTTTGGCTTCGGCTTCTCCCTTTAATCTTTTCTCTTTCGTGGCCTTTCGATGGGCCGCTGCTTCAGCTTCTTTTTGAATCTTTTTCTCCTCTTCTACTCTTATTTTGGCCTTGGCCTCTTCTTCAGAAAAATGTATCGCTATCTGAGCCTCTTTTTCGGTATTCGTAGCCTTTTCTTCTGGTTTTATATTGGATTCTTCTTTAGTGGGGTCTTCACTAGTAGGAGCAACTACTTTTTTTATGTGGGCAGCAATCTGGTTGTACGCCTGATCTGGTGAATCCCAATCACTTAGTGGTTTTCTTCCTTCCGGTAAAACATGCAGTTCTTTGAAGCTGAAATTGTAGTCGTCTGAATTAAAATCAATATCCCAAGGGCAATTATTTAGTAATATGGGAATTACCGTAGACTCACCTGCCCTATACCGGTCAATGACCATTTTAAACTCAAGCTGCTTGATAAATTCAGAATGCATGAAAGCATCACTTACTAAAAGAAGGAATACATCGGCTTGATTGAAATGTGATTCATTTTGAGGTTTCCATTGTTGTCCCGAAGAAATTGGATCATCGTGCCAAATCGTTAAATTATGGGACTCTTCTAAAGTTTCTAGATGACGTGATAGTTGAAGCCTTACGTCGTTATCCTCTGAGGTGTAAATTATATAGATAGTTATATTCCGACCCATTTCTTTACCAAATTAGTAATCATCAGTAGCACCTTTAGGTACTTTGTAGCTGGCGAATATCCGAAATTTTCTGCATTGAATATTCGTTATCCAGTCGAAAATAAAGAATAATATCAATAAAATTGGGGTGTACTAGATAATTTTCAGTTTGACCTCTCCTAATCCCTCCGAAAGGGAGCCGCTCTGCGAAGTTTGCAACTTCGCGGTCTATCGCTTTAAGAAACAAAAATATCACAATTTTTGCTTACACTTACTTGATTACTCAAAACGGTACGAAGTCGAAGACGTGCGCACAGCTTTACTCTTCGCACAGCAGGTTTTTTTTTGCCCTTTAACCTTGCAAAGGTTCCCGACTGGTATGACGGACACGTAATATCACTACTTGTGTTTTTTCGACTTGATAGCTTACCCTATAACTGTATTTTTCAAAAGCCCTAAAGCTTCCGTCGTTATCTTTTTTAAATCTATCTGGACTGTAGATTTCTGAATCGTTGGATAATCCCCTTGCTGTTTTAAGTATTTAGCTTTTAATTCTTGAAGCTGCCTTTGGAGATTTTTCTTTTAGATCTTTCAAAGATTCCTTTAATTGAAGCGAAGCGTTCTTGCTCCAAATGACTTTCGGTCTTACCATTCTTTAGCCATCTTTTCAACTTCTTCCTGTGTGTAAAACTCACCTCTTTCCACTTGTGCAATAGATTCGTCAAGCTCTTTATTATATTGCTCAATACTAATACGTTCTTCTGAGTATACTTTTTTTCTGTATTGTAGCATATTTTTAATAGCTTCAATAAATGTAGGGTCTTTAACCTCTTTTAACTCTTTTAACTCTTTTTGTATCCATTTAAGGTCTGCCTTTATATCCATGACATTAATGTTTATATCTATAACAAAGATAATTTATATTTTATTGTGGTCAGCACAAGGTATTGAAGTTCTACTTCTTGTTCACCAACTCCATCAGATTCACATCATTGCCCAACAGCACTTCGGTGGGGTTGATACGGCCCTCTAACGGGCCATTTTCCAATTTCAATACACCACGAGGGCAAACTGCTGAACAGATGCCGCAGCCTACACAACTAGATCGTACTATGTTCTCGCCTTTTTGAGCGTATGCCCTAACATCAATACCTTGTTCGCAATAGGTAGAACAATTGCCACATGAAATACATTGTCCGCCATTGGTGGTGATCCTAAAGCGTGATTTAAAACGCTGTACAAAACCGAGGTAGGCAGCCAATGGGCAACCAAACCTGCACCAGACCCTGTTGCCGAAAATAGGGTAAAAGCCGGTACCGATAACGCCGGCAAAGATAGAACCTATGGCAAGGCTGTAGGTGTTTTGTACGGTTTGGGTCTTTATACCGAGAACGGTACCTGTTTCGGTAAAGAAGCTAAAGAGGGTCATACCCGTCATGACCAAGGCGAACAACAGTACCCCGTGGACCAGCCAACGTTCGACTTTCCATGAGAACAATGATTTGCTCGAATGCTGCCGATAGGGATCACCCAAGGTTTCGGCCAGACCGCCACAACCGCAGACCCAAGAACAGTACCATCTTTTGCCGAAGAAATAAACCATTACGGGTACGATGACCACGGTCAGCACTATGCCCCATACAAGAATGAACAGGCCGATGCCACCACTTGATGTCAGTTCGTTGAGGTTCCATTTAAAGAAGAAATCATAGTCTAGGGGGAACGCATTTTTAAAATCATAGTAGGGCATTTGCAACCGTACCATGATTTCAGGAATCAGAAACGCAAATACAATTTGAAAGAACAGTACAGAGGTGGTACGCACCATTTGGTACATATTATGACGGTACTTGATATACATACGCACTGCCATTACGGTCATTACCGTACAGTACATAAAACCGTATACAAACCAATGCCCGGCAGGGTTGCCACTTAAACTTTCACTGATGGGGTCTACCAAATACGTCCAATTCACTGCATACTCAGAACGAAAATATAGAATGAGGTAAAAGGAGACCAGAAAAATGAAGACCAACCAAGCGATCCAACCTCTATTGGTGGCATTTTCATGGTAAATGCCATCGTTTTTGATACCTTTTTTGCCCAACAGAACCACATTGGGTATGATGAACATTAGCGCACCGATAATGCCCAGGCCAAAGGTCAGAAACCACATCGTACCTTTATTGTCGGCTATAAAACCGTTGCCCGACCTTTTGCCGAAAAGTGCGGCCATATCACTTGGTTTGGTGTAGATTTTCTTTTTGTATTCTTTGTTTTTTGTATGTTCGGCATTTGCCTTTTTCAAGGCCGAGGTGATTATGGGCGATAGGGCCTGCATACCATTAAACGAGGCTCCAATAACATTTTTTTCTATTTCATGGATGAAAACCTCGCTTTTGATGCCTTTTTCGGCAACGATTTTAGAGAAGGTATCACTACTTACCTCAAATTTTCCGATCAGGGGTAGTGCGGCAAAAATGCCCAAACCGACTAAAAAGATGGCAAGTCCGATGTTTTTTATTGCTTTCATCAATATTATTTTATTGTCATTTGGGCAGGTCTCGACTGCACCTGCCTGCCGTAGGCAGGCAAGCTCGACCCGACAGTAGTATCTAGGCGTTGCTAAATATTCGTTTCCAACTTTTTTTCTGGGGATTGATACTTGTACCGAACTCCGAATTGTACTTCGAGACTATTTCTGATTCGTACTGTGCATAGAGCTCTGGGTCAAAATTGGCGTCTTTCAGATATTCCATAACATGGTTTACATCACGTTCTTCGGTCAGCCATCGGTCAAAAATTTCGTGCCGCATGCGTATGCCGAAGGTATTGATACCCAAAAATTGTTTGGTTTCTTTATGAAAGGCCATGGTAATACATATTTTTTCTTTGGGGTGTCGCCAGTGAAAGTGTTGTTCAAAGTCTTTTCGTGCAGGCCCTTTGGCGAATACCCATCCGTAGGTTTGGTATTCGATATCCAAGAACTTGGCCGAATTGAACCAATGGCCAGGCTTATACCCCGTTTTATTTCCGCATATCGTCTGCGCCACGGTTTCCCCCATCATTCTGCCCGTATACCAAACCGCCTCAATGGGCCTGCGGTTTCCAATGGGTTCATGCTGTTCCGAACAATCCCCGATTGCGTAGATGTCGGGTATATTGGTCTCTAAATACCTGTTTACCTTAACGCCCCGGGCTAGTTCGATCCCCGAATCTTTTAGGAAATTGATGTTGGGTGAAACCCCTGCCGTAAGACCCACCATATCACAGGGTATTTCTTCCCCCGTTTCTTTGATGGCCACGGCACGTACCCGCCCGTTTTCGTCGGCCAATATTTCTCCTAAATTCGTGTTCAACCGCAGATCGATATGATGCTCGAGAATATGTTCATTGAGCATTTGAGATTCACCAGTGGGCAGTACAGCGTTCCAAAAACTATTTTCACGTACCAAAAAGGTTACGGGAACCTTACGGCTGCGCAGCATTTCGGCCATTTCAATACCGATCAGCCCCCCACCGACAATTACCGCTCGCCTGCAGACTTTATTGTTCGGTGCATTGGCTTCAAGGGCATCTAGGTCTTGTTTTGAGTACAGGCCTTGAACGCCTTCGAGATCTTGACCGGGCCAGCCAAATTTATTGGGTTTTGATCCGGTCGCAATAATGAGGGTATCGTATTTTATGGGCTGCGAATCTTTTAGGTGCAGTTCTTTGTTTTGGTGGTCGACCTTGGTGACATAGCCTTTTACCAGATCGATCTGGTTTTTTTTCCAAAACCAATTTTCATAGGGTTGGGTATGTTCAAACTTCATGTGCCCCATGAACACGTACATTAGTGCGGTTCTTGAGAAGAAATAATCGGTCTCTGCGGAAATTACCGTAATGTTCTTATCCGATTTTTTACGAATGTGCCTTGCTGCGGTTATACCTGCAATTCCGTTTCCTATGATTACAATATGTTCCATTTGTATTTATAGTTGTTGGTCTGTTTGTCGTTCGTACTTGAAGGAACTTAATTTAGTGTTATTAATTTATAGGGCTCTACCACTTCCGAGTATTCGGGATTGTGGGTAAGGCACTGTCAAAGATCATATTTTCAGTTTTGACCATCTTAAAAAACAACCCACCTGCTGGCAGCTACGGTGTACCCACAAATATAGCAAACTACCTCGGAGCAATCCTGCCTGCCTAGCCGGCCAGGCAGGCGGGCAGGTTTTACATTTCGACGCAAGCCCGCCTGCCGAAGGTAGGCATCGGAGTATTAAACCCACTGGTGGGAATAAAAGACTAAAGACAAAAATTCGGGTTATATAAATGATTGAAATACAGTGGTCTAAAATATATCATTTCAAAAAAATATAAAAATAAGTTGAATTTGGTTTAAATTTACACACTCATAACCAGTCACTTACAGATATTTGGGTACACCGTAGCCGTTCGGCAGGCGAGCCCGACATTCCTTGTTAAGGTTCAAATTTTTTGGCTCTGAAATTTATTTCAACTTGAAAAACCACCTCCTTTGGGGGTGGTCATGCCCGCCTGCCGGACGGGCAGGTTCTTTTGGCTTTGCCTGAACCCGCAATTTGATTTAGGTTTTGTTTTTTCATTTTTTTTTTGCAATCAATTGTTTGATCGGATTTAGCACTTGCCATCACCTCCCCCTATGGGGGTAGCCTTAAAAGCCACCTTCTAAGAGGGTGGCTTTTAAGGATCACGTTCATTTTACGGGGAGAAGATATATATTTGATCACTAGTATCATGTCAAAATAATAATGAAACATTATATTTGTAGGTAATTTGTATATTTGTGTAAACTTCAATATGTCATGTTAAAAAAAATACATCTCACAAATAATGAGTACGATTATTTATTCAATTTT
>JAJRSY010000165.1 GCA_024278565.1 Bacteroidota bacterium | reverse complement strand
TATAATTTGTCGAATTACTGGCTTTTTGTTATTTTTGTTCCGCTTGAAGAGTCCCATATTTGAAAAGTTTTTTTGTCGAAACAAAAATAGGGGATTCTGAGGGCTTTTTTAAAAGCCGACTTTCGGATGCTAGTGATTTAACTTAAAAATAATACTGTTATGTCGTATTTGTTTACTTCAGAATCTGTTAGTGAAGGACACCCTGATAAAGTCGCCGATCAAATAAGTGATGCCCTATTAGATTATTTTCTGGCTTTTGACCCAGATAGCAAAGTGGCCTGTGAGACTTTAGTCACTACGGGTCAGGTGGTTTTGGCGGGAGAAGTAAAAAGCAATACCTATCTAGACGTTCAAAATATTGCCAGAGAGGTAATCAATAAAATTGGTTACACCAAAGGGGAGTACCAGTTTAGTGGTGATTCATGTGGAGTGATTTCATTGATACACGAGCAATCGCAAGAAATCAACCAAGGTGTTGATAGGGGCGCCAAAGAAGAGCAAGGGGCCGGTGATCAGGGTATGATGTTCGGTTATGCGACCAAAGAGACCGAGAATTATATGCCATTGGCTTTGGATATTTCACATAAAATTCTACAGGTTTTAGCTGAATTGCGAAGAGAGAACAAAGAAATCACCTATCTGCGACCCGATGCAAAATCGCAAGTGACCATAGAATATTCAGATACTAATGTGCCCCAGCGTATCGATACCATAGTGGTGTCGACACAGCACGATGCTTTCGATCCGGACGATGAAAAGATGCTGTCAAAAATAAAATCCGATATTGTTTCTATTCTAATGCCGAGGGTAAAGGAGCAACTCTCCCCGAATATTCAAGAACTGTTCGATGATAAGATCATCTATCATATCAATCCTACCGGTAAATTCGTGATTGGGGGCCCACATGGTGACACAGGTTTGACAGGTAGAAAAATAATAGTGGACACTTATGGGGGTAAAGGAGCGCACGGTGGTGGTGCATTTAGTGGAAAAGATCCAAGTAAGGTAGATCGTAGTGCTGCGTATGCCGCAAGACATGCCGCCAAAAATTTGGTGGCAGCGGGTGTTTCTGATGAAATTTTGGTGCAGGTCAGTTATGCGATAGGCGTGGTCGAGCCAACCTCTATATTTGTTGATACCTATGGTACGGCCAATGTGGATCTGACCGATGGGGAAATTGCTTCCAAAGTAGCTGTTTTGTTTGATATGAGGCCATTTGCAATTGAAGAACGTTTGAAATTGCGAAACCCCATTTATTTGGAAACGGCCGCGTACGGACACATGGGCAAGAAGCCGACAACCATGGTCAAGGTTTTTGAAAGTCCATATAATGGCAGGGTTGAGAAGGAGGTGGAGTTGTTTACATGGGAGAAGTTGGATATGGTGGACGCTATTAAAACAGCTTTCGATTTGTGATTTTACAATAAAATTAGGAATTTTAAGTTTTCCAATCATATATTTGCAATAGTAAAGTTCAAACACGTATTGAATAGTTATCAAGAAAGGTGGAGGGATTAGACCCGTTGAAGCCTTAGCAACCCTTTGTCTCTTTGCACAAAGAAGGTGCTACATTCTATCTTCACGCTGTACCGGTACAGCACTTTTTTTAATCAAAAGGGGAGAATAGATAACGAAACGGATTACTTTTGTAATCGTCTCTTTCTTATAACTTTTTGATTTAACCACGCTGCGCTATCGGCAGTCTTGGGTTTGGCTTTTTTAATAAATTAATATTAATTAAAAAACCTTAAATCATGAGTGATCAAAAATTTTCAACAAACGCATTGCATGCTGGGCATGACACCACGGTACATGGCGGTACCCGGGCAGTGCCAATTTATCAAAGTACCGCCTATGTATTCGATAATTCGGATCATGCGGCCGATCTTTTTTCTTTGGCCAAACCAGGCTATATCTATACCCGCCTGAACAATCCTACCAATGATATTCTCGAGCAACGCTTGGCGACCTTGGAAGGGGGAATCGCTGCCGTTGCCACATCATCGGGTACTGCAGCCATATCTACCGCCCTTTTGGTTCTTTTGCGTGCCGGCGACCATATTGTGGCGTCGAGTAGCTTATATGGGGGTACCTATAACTTACTGGCCAATACACTTCCTAGATTGGGCATTACAACTACTTTTGTGGATCCATTGGATCCGTCTGATTTTGGAAAAGCGGTACAGAAAAATACCAAAGCATTTTTCGTAGAGTCTTTGGGTAATCCAAAACTTGATGTTTTGGATCTAAAAGCGATTTCTTCAGAGGCCAAGGTGGCAAAAGTGCCGTTTATCGTTGACAATACGGTTGCCACTCCCGCCCTTTTGAACCCAATAGAGCATGGTGCCAATATCGTTATTCATTCGTTGACAAAATACATCAATGGAAACGGAACCTCTTTGGGGGGTATCATCATTGATGCTGGAACCTTTGATTATGGCAATGGTAATTTTCCTGAATTCACCGAACCTTCCCCTGGTTATCATGGGCTGGTGTACCACGAAGCGTTGGGTGCCTCAGCATTTATTGCAAAAGTAAGGGTAGAGGGGCTACGTGATTTTGGTGGGGCAGCGAGTCCGTTCAATTCTTGGCAAATAATCCAAGGTCTTGAAACCTTACCGATTCGTATGAAACAGCACAGTAAAAATGCCCTTGCCCTAGCGCAATGGTTACAAGGCCGTGAAGAAGTTGCTTGGGTAAACTACCCCGGTTTGAAGACCAGTGCATATTATGAACAGGCCGAGGCCTATTTACCAAAAGGGCAAAGTGGTATTGTGACCTTCGGTGTCAAGGGTGGCTTCGAATCGGCAAAAAAGATTGCTGATGAAACAAAGATATTCTCGTTATTGGCAAATATCGGTGATACGAAATCATTGATTATTCACCCAGCAAGTACCACCCATCAGCAGTTGGGCGATGCCGAACAAGAGTCTACTGGAGTAACCAAAGATTTGATTCGTTTGTCAGTGGGTCTTGAGCATATTGACGACTTGAAAAAAGACCTCGAGAATGCCTTTGCCACCATCGATAGATCGGTTTTGGCCTAGTTGAATAAATAATTCTTACCTGTCAGGTTATATAATCTGGCAGGTTTAATGATAGTTATGTTGCACCATTTAGTAATAAAAAAATACACCACTATTAGTGGAGTTGCACAAGACATTGAATTGTCGTATCAGGTATTTGGCAAAAAACTTCATTCGGCACCCATCGTTTTGGTAAACCATGCCCTTACTGGTAATTCCGATATTTCTGGACCCAAAGGTTGGTGGTCTGCTTTGATAGGAAAAGGTAAATGTATCAATACCGAAAAGTTCACGGTAGTTTGTTTCAATATTCCGGGAAACGGATATGATACTTTTGTAATCGATAATTACAAAGATTTTGTTGCCGGTGATATAGCTCGAATTTTTCTATTGGGTCTTGAGCAATTACAGGTTAAAAAATTGTTTGCGATCATTGGTGGTTCTTTGGGTGGGGGTATCGCATGGGAGATGGCCGCACTGCGTCCGAATCTCACAGAACATTTGATTCCGGTAGCGTCTGATTGGAAATCCACCGATTGGTTGATTGCCAACTGTCAAATTCAAGAACAGTTCTTGGTCAATTCGAAACAGCCGGTGCACGATGCCCGTATGCACGCCATGTTATGCTATCGAACCCCTGAATCATTTAAAGAGCGTTTCAAGCGAAGTACCAACGAAGAACTTCAGGTCTTTAATGTGGAAAGTTGGTTGATGCACCACGGAGAAAAATTGCAAGAACGGTTTCAATTATCGGCCTATAAGTTGATGAACCAATTATTAAAGACCATTGATATAGGGCGAAAAGGTGAGCAGCCATTTATCAATTTACAAAATAGCGAGACCAACATACATATCATAGGTGTCGATTCTGATCTTTTCTTTACGGCCAAGGAGAACAAAGATACTTTTAAGCGGTTGGCACTGGCAAACAGCAACGTCACTTATGGTGAGGTGAGATCCTTGCACGGCCACGATGCATTTTTGATTGAGGTCGAACAAATACAGAAACTTCTCAATGGTGTTTTTACAGAAAGTAGAAATCTGAAGAAGGTAAAGGTTCTAAAATTCGGAGGTAAATCACTCAGTAATGGTGAAGGACTTGGTCGTGTTTTGGAAATAATTTCCGCGAAAGTTGAGAATGATGAGAATGTGGTCGTGGTATTGTCAGCCCGTGAAAAAGCTACAGACCAATTAGAGGCTTTGCTCGAAAAATCGGCAAGAGGATCTACTTATTATAAAGATTTTGAGGCTTTTGAAAAGTATCAAAAACATACATTTAGCAACGTTGATCTCTCGGTCGAATTAAAAGGTCTGGCCAAACTATTTGAAGGTATTTCACTTTTGGGCGATTATAGTGCCAAGATAAAAGATGAGGTTTTGGCCTATGGTGAATTGATATCGGCCAAATTGATCACCAAATTACTGATTGGTAAAGGGGTGAAAGCTAGGTTGATCGACTCAAGAATGCTGATAACGACTGATGCGACCTTTGGTGATGCCAATGTAATCGAAGCGATATCAAAAGAGAAGGTCTTGCATGAATTTTCAAAATTGAGTGCAGATACCGTACCTGTGGTCACCGGTTTTATCGCAGCTACCTTAGAGGGTGAGACCACTACCTTGGGTAGAAATGGCAGCAACTATTCCGCTGCTTTATTGGCCAATTATTTAGATGCGGCCGAATTACAGAACTATACCCATGTAAATGGAATTTTCACTGCAGATCCTAATTTCGTTCAAGAGGCAAAACGATTGGCTAATCTGTCTTATGCCGAAGCCAATGAATTGGCAAATTTTGGTACGACCATTCTTCATGCGAAGACAATAATCCCTTTAATAGAAAAGAATATTCCCTTGCGGATTTTGAACACTTTCAATAAAGACAATGAAGGAACTTTGATAAGTGCCAAATCAAGTAAAGAAGGCATCAAGTCGCTCTCGGTTATCGAAAATATGGCTTTGATAAACATAGAGGGCAGAGGGCTGTTGGGTAAGGTTGGTATTGATGCCAGAATATTCAGTGCCCTTGAAAAAAGAAATATCAATGTGAGTATCATATCGCAGGGTTCCTCAGAAAGAGGTACTGGCCTTGTTGTGGATAGGCACAGGTCACAAGAAGCAAAACAGGCATTGGAAGAGGAATTTAGTGGTGATATAAAATCAAAGGATGTCAACCTGATTTCCGTGGTAAACGATGTTTCTGTAGTTTCGATCGTAGGGCAAGACCTAAGTACCTTTCACAAGCCATATAACGCATTGATAAAGAACCATATCGTTCCTATATTGTTCAATAATACCCTGTCAGGAAACAATGTAAGTTTGGTTTTGAAAAAATCTGATTTGCACAAGGCTGTAAATGTGATGCACGGGCAGATTTTCGGAATCAGTAAAAAAGTGAATCTAGCGGTTTTCGGGCATGGTAACGTAGGCGGTACACTTATAGATCAGATTCTAAAATCGGCACAGACCATTAAAAACCGTAAAGGTATTGACCTCAGCATATTTGCAGTGGCGAATTCAAAAAAAATAGTATTGAACAAAAAAGGGATGTCCAAAGGATGGAAAACGGCCCTGAAATCAAAGGGAGTTAACTATAAAATTAAGGATGTATTCGAATATGCCAAGAAAAACCACCTAGAGAATTTGATTGTGGTTGATAATACGGCAAGTGAGGATTTTGTTGCCCACTATTTTGATTTTGTTGAGAATGGCTTTGATGTGGTTTCTTCAAATAAGATTGCCAATACATTAGATTTTTCCTTTTATCAATTATTGCGTGAAGAGCTTGCCAAAAATCAAAAACAGTATTTGTACGAAACCAATGTAGGGGCAGGTCTACCGTTGATAGATACTATAAAATTACTGCATCTTTCAGGAGAGAACATTACTCGAATAAAGGGAGTGTTTTCTGGATCGTTGAGCTATATTTTCAATACATTTTCAGAAGTGAACGTTCCTTTCTCACGAGTTTTAAAAGATGCGCTGCACAAAGGGTTGACCGAACCAGATCCGAGAGAAGATCTGTCTGGCACTGATGTTGGAAGGAAGCTTTTGATATTGGCCCGTGAGCTCGATTTGCGAAATGAATTTTCAGATATTAAAATACAGAACCTCATTCCTGAACAATTAAGAAAAGGTGAAGTAGGCTTTTTTCTTGAGAATCTAGATATGTTGGATGATACGTTCAATGAAATAAAAAAGAACCAAAAGAAAGGTCATGTGCTTCGGTATGTAGGTGATCTGCATGGAAACCTGCAAAAAGAAAAAGGAATTTTAGAAGTGAAATTAGTTTCCGTTCCCAAAGAAAGTGCACTTGGGCAAATAAGTGGTGCCGACTCGATTATTGAGATTTATACAGAATCATATGGTAAAAACCCCTTGGTCATTCAAGGTGCCGGTGCCGGTGCCGCCGTGACCGCACGGGGTGTTTTTGGTGATATTTTGCGTATCGCCCAAAAAGGATGATTTCGACATAAATAGGCCTTTGCTTTAAGAAAGGAAGACATAGATAGTGAGCAATTGAGATTAGAAATCCGAGCGTAGCCGAAGGATGATGGCTGAGCGTAGCCAAAGCCAGAAAGGTCAATTTATGGCAGGACACATGTACATACTAGAATGTTCTGATGGTAGTTATTATACAGGTAGCACTATTGATTTGGATAAGCGTTTTATTGAACATAGTGATGGTAGGGGAGCTAACCATACTAAAAAAAGACGCTTATGAAAATTCGGGTTTTCATGTGTTATGAGTATATATGCAGAAGAATACGACAGAATTGATAAAGCTTTTTATCGCGAAAAACAAATACAGGGATGGAGAAGAGAAAAGAAGGAGGCGATTTGGGTAAGTTAAATGGTTTGGCAGAATGTTTAAATGAAACCAGTTATAAGTTATATAGAGGACAAAATAAAGAGTGATGTGATTCAGTGCCAATGTTGACTTCGGCTATGCTCAGTCAACGACAGTTAATCATGGTGGTTGAGCGTAGCCGAAGCCAAGGTTAATCACATAACTAAAATCACATATTAAACTAATAAATGAAAATGAATTCACAAAAATTCGAGACCAAAGCGATAAGAACCCAATTGCAGCGCTCGCAATATTTAGAACATTCCGTACCCTTATACCTGACTTCTAGTTTTGTATTCGAAGATGCCGAAGATATGCGTGCTTCTTTTGCAGAAGAAAAAGACAGAAATATCTATTCACGATATGCCAACCCGAACTCTGATGAATTTATTGAAAAGGTATGTCAGATGGAAGATGCCGAAGCCGGTTTTGCGTTCGCTTCTGGTATGGCTGCCGTCTTTTCAACCTTAGCGGCCTTGTTAGATAGTGGTGACCATGTACTTTCGGCAAGGAATATTTTTGGATCTACACACAGTTTGTTTACCAACTTTTTTCCGAAATGGAATATATCGCATACCTATTTTAAGATAGATGCATTAGATACTATTGAACAGCTCATCACACCAAAGACAAAAATAATTTATGCGGAGTCCCCCACTAACCCTGGGGTTGATATTCTAGACTTAGAAGCTTTAGGTGAAATTGCTAAAAAACATAACTTGATTTTGGTTATCGATAACTGTTTTGCCTCTCCGTATCTACAACAGCCCATTAAGTTCGGGGCCGATCTAGTGATTCATTCGGGCACCAAGCTTATAGATGGGCAGGGTAGGGTTTTGGCAGGTATAACCGTTGGCAGTAACGAACTAATCGATAAAATATATAGGTTCTCAAGAATAACGGGTCCTTCCCTTTCTCCTTTTAATGCATGGCTATTGTCTAAAAGCCTTGAAACTTTGGCGGTAAGGGTAGACCGACATTGTGAGAACGCCTTAAAATTGGCAGAGTTCTTAGAAGGGCATAAAAAGGTGAATTGGGTAAAATACCCGTTTTTAAAATCGCATCCGCAGTATGAAATCGCTAAAAAACAAATGAAAGCAGGGGGTTGCGTGGTGGCTTTTGAGGTAAAAGGAGGTGTGAAAGGGGGTCAAGATTTTTTTGATTTCATCAAATTATTGTCGTTATCGGCGAATTTAGGAGACTCACGCAGTATAGTAACTCATCCGGCATCTACAACGCACAGTAAATTAAGTGTTGAAGAACGTGAAGAAACAGGAATAACCGATGGCATGGTGCGAGTTTCTGTGGGGCTAGAGCATATTGATGATATTATTGGCGATATAGAACAGGCATTGGGGTAGAAAAGGGCATCAGAATCCTGCGAGACTTTCAAAATACCTTCGTAGGTCATGAAAATCTGGCAGCTATAAAGCTTGGTTTCTATTTTTTCCTATCTTAGCAAGATGCTCTCCAAAAAGACAAAGTACGGACTCAAAGCACTTACCTTTTTGGCAAGACAAAAAGACCAGCGACCTGTACAGATATCTGAAATTGCCAAACAAGAAAATATTTCCCAAAAATTTTTAGAGAGTATTTTATTGAACCTGCGCAAAACGGGGTTTTTGGGTTCTAAAAAAGGAAAAGGTGGTGGTTATTATCTGATAAAAAATCCCGAAGAAATAGTAATGACCGATGTGATACGTGTTTTAGAAGGTCCTATTGCCATGGTGCCCTGTGTGAGTCTCAATTTCTACGAAAAATGTGATGATTGTCCTGATGAAAAATTATGTTCGGTCAATAAACTGATGCTACAAGTACGAGATAGTGCTCTAGCGGTATATCGAAACAATACCTTGGCCGATATTCTCATACCAACCTAGTTGGGTCTTATCTATCAAAACGGTTTCACGAGCACAGCGAAGCGATCTGCAACATAGTCTATCATGTCAGCCTGAGCACAGCCGAAGGACTACACCGCCTCAAGAGCAAGTTCAATTAAATTTCCATAAGAACAATTTATGAAATTGAATAATAAGTCTAAAACAATGCTTTTTATTGCTGATCTACTAAATCCATAGGATAAATATAAAATTTATAGGTTTTTTACGTGCTGATATGAAATATTGTCTTATTTTTAATCACTCTACCAAATAAGTAGGGTAATATGATATTAAAATCGTTATGATTACGGATCAATTTATTCTGAATAAAAAAACAGCAAAAAATGAATATGGGGCAGATAGAAAATCTGATAACCCAAAAAGAAGTGTGGTGAAGTCTATTAGCTGGCGAATCATAGGTACGATTGATACGATTTTAATTTCGTGGCTGGTAACAGGAACTTTAATGGTTGCCCTTTCTATCGGAATAGTAGAACTGGTCACAAAAATGGTCTTGTACTTTTTTCATGAGCGTATTTGGAACACAATTAGCTGGGGCAGATAGTATTTTGTAAAAAAAAAGATCAACTATGAAGTTTACGCAAAGACAAATTCAAAATTTAAACACACAGTTTAAGGGCATTTCACCCACTGAAATTATTTCATGGGCGATAAAAAACGCCAAAACAGCGGTCGTAACTACCAATTTCAGACCCTATGAAGTTGTTATTCTAAATGCTGTTTCAGTTGTGAAAAATGATATTCCCGTTATTTGGTGCGATACGGGGTACAATACTCCAAATACATACAGGCATGCGGCAGAACTGATTTCAAAATTAAATTTGAACATTAAACTATACGTGCCCAAACAAACAACTGCGCATAGAGATGCGGTCATGGGAGTACCATCTATTGATGACCCTCAACATGCTGAATTCACCGAACAGGTAAAGTTGGAGCCTTTCAAAAGAGCAATGGCAGAATTTCAACCTGATGTGTGGTTCACAAACCTAAGAAAAGGGCAGACCGCTCTGCGTGATACGTTTGATATTCTAAGCATAAGTAAAGATGGAATTTTAAAAGTAAGCCCGTTTTACCATTGGACGGGTATACAGTTAGATGCCTATCTCAAAGAAAATAATTTGCCCAACGAAGATAAGTATTTTGACCCCACCAAGGTTTTAGAGAGCCGGGAATGTGGTTTGCACAGCTAGAATGGAACACTGACCATAAACTTTGAGCTTTAGTATTGAACTTGAACTTGAACTTTAAATTTGATTTTATGAAAGACACATCACATATAAATCCTTTGGAAAATGAGGCCATTTACATTTTTAGGGAAGTGGCGGCGCAATTTGAAAGACCCGTACTGTTGTTTTCTGGTGGAAAAGACTCGATTACGTTGGTTCGACTTGCCCAAAAAGCATTTTGGCCGGCGAAAATTCCGTTTCCGTTAATGCACATCGATACGGGTCATAATTTTCCTGAAACCATAGAGTTTAGAGATAGGTTGGTAAAAGAATTGGGGTTGGACCTAATTGTTAGAAACGTACAAGATTCAATCGATCAGGGCAAGGTCAAAGAGGAATCTGGTAAATATTCGAGTAGAAATGCATTGCAGACAACAACACTACTCGATGCAATAGAGGAATTCAAGTTCGATGCGTGTATTGGGGGAGCAAGACGGGATGAAGAAAAGGCAAGGGCCAAAGAGCGTATTTTTTCTGTTCGTGACGATTTTGGGCAATGGGATGAGAAAAACCAGCGCCCTGAATTGTTCGATATGCTCAACGGCCAAATCGAATTGGGGCAGAACGTAAGGGTATTTCCGATTTCAAATTGGACGGAACTGGATGTTTGGTCATACATAGAAAAGGAAAAAATGGAAATTCCCTCTATATATTTCGCACATAAAAGAAAAGTATTTCTAAGGGATGGATTGATTTCGTCACATTCAGAATATGTATTCCAAGAAGAAGATGAAGAAGTTCTAGAGCGTATGGTTCGGTTTCGCACAGTTGGCGATATGAGTTGTACCGCAGCTGTATTTTCAGAAGCATCCGATATTGAAGCTGTAGTACAAGAAATAAGGGATTCAACACTATCTGAACGAGGTGCGCGAATTGATGACAAACGCTCTGAGGCAGCAATGGAAAAAAGAAAGCAACAGGGATATTTTTAGCCCCCTAACCCCCAAAGGGGGATTAGCAGGTTTGTGGAGAAAAATAGTAAATAGATTGAAAATCTGAAGTAGAAAATAACAATAAAACTCTTAACCCGCCCGAGTAAGAGTTCCCCCTTTGGGGGTTAGAGGCCCAGAGAAATGGAAGTACTAAAAATAGCAACAGCAGGAAGTGTAGATGACGGTAAAAGCACCTTAATAGGTAGGCTGTTATATGATACAAAATCATTAACTACCGATAAACTAGAAGCCATTGAAAAAACAAGCAAGCAAAAAGGGTATGATTATCTAGATTTCTCTTTGGCTACTGATGGTTTAGTGGCAGAGCGTGAACAAGGTATTACTATTGATGTGGCTCATATTTACTTTTCGACAGCTAATAAAAGCTATATCATTGCCGATACGCCCGGTCATGTAGAATATACCCGAAACATGGTCACAGGAGCGTCGACTTCGCAGGCTGCCATTATTCTGATCGATGCCAGAAAAGGAGTGATCGAGCAAACAAATCGACATTTTTTCATCAATAACCTACTACGCATAAAAGAGGTGGTCATTGCTATAAACAAAATGGATCTGGTCGATTTTTCAGAAGAAAAGTACAATGCCATCAAAGTTGATTTTGAAGAATTGATGAGCAAGCGTGATTACAAAGATCAAAAGATAACCTTTATTCCCGTAAGCGCATTGAAAGGTGATAATGTGGTAAATAAATCGATCAACATGCCCTGGTACGACGGAGAAACATTGTTAGAACACTTAGAGGGTTTAAATATGGCTGCCGTATCTAATGTAGGCACACCAAGATTTCCCGTGCAATATGTCGTTCGCCCAAAAACGGATGAACATCATGATTTCAGGGGCTTTGCAGGAAAGGTTTATGGAGGTGAACTGAGCGTGGGCGATGAGGTAATAGCCCTTCCATCTCAGACAAAATCAAAAATCAAGGAAATTTATTTTTACAACAAAAAATACCAAACAGCGGCGAGACGATCGTCGGTTACGATTACCTTGGAAGACGAAATAAATTTAAGTAGAGGTGATATGTTGGTGAAAGCAGGTGATTTGCCGACTGTAGAAAAGCAGTTCACCGCAACCATATCGTGGATGGATTCTAAAAAACTGATGACAGGCAATAAATATGTTGTGCAGCACGGGGTTAATAAAGTATTGGCCAAAGTAGATAACATTCATCATAAAATACGACCTGATTATTCAGGTATTGATGAGGAGGTAGATGGTCTGGGTATGAACGATATTGCCAAGGTGACCTTTAAACTGAACAAGCCCATTTTTTATGATGCGTTCGTAGATCACCGTACCAATGGGTCGTTTATATTGATAGATACCCAATCAAACAACACAGTGGGAGCAGGGTTTATAGCCCCCTAACCCCCAAAGGGGCTAAAGTAACAAAAATTTAATCTAAATATCCTATAAAGTGCTCCTCCCTTTTGGGGAGGTCGGGTAAGGCCTATGCAAAGTTTTAGAGCAGAATTGGAAAATTCGATAGTAGAAAAAGACGTCTTGGAGTTGGAGGCAAAGATCCGCCAGTTTAAAGATGGGGATTTAGATGAAGAGAAATTCCGCAGTCTTCGTCTGGCGCGCGGAGTTTATGGGCAGCGGCAGCAAGGCGTTCAAATGATACGCCTAAAACTACCTTATGGTAAGGTGACCTCAAGGCAGTTGCAGCGAATTTGTGACGTGTCCGACGAATATTCCACGAGGCGTTTGCACATTACCACCCGCCAAGATATACAGATTCATTATGTGGACCTGGACCGTACCCCAGAGTTGTGGGCCGAATTGGAGAAAGACGATATTACGCTACGTGAAGCCTGTGGTAATACGGTACGAAATGTGACCGCTAGTGAAACTGCAGGTATTGATATTGACGAGCCCTTTGATGTATCGCCCTATGCACAGGCACTTTTTGAATATTTTCTTCGCAATCCGATCAGTCAAGAAATGGGGCGTAAGTTTAAGGTATCCTTTTCCTCAAGTGACGCAGATACAGGCTTGTCTTATATGCACGACTTGGGTTTTATCGCCAAAATTGAGAAAAATGTAAAAGGTTTTAAGGTAATGATAGGAGGCGGATTGGGTTCGCAGCCACGCCATGCCGATGAACTGTTTTCTTTTCTTTCTTCAGATAAAATAATTCCGTTGATGGATGGCGTAGTTCGTGTCTTTGACCGTTACGGCGAACGAAAAAGCAGGGCCAAGGCCAGAATGAAGTTTTTACTGAAGGATATTGGTTTGGATGGATTCAAACAATTGCTCGAAGAAGAACAAAGAGCAGTTCCGCAGAAAACAATTTCAATAGATGCTGATGCGTACCCTGAAATAGAAATAGCTGATGTTGCAGTACCCGAGATTGAAATTGTTGATGAAAAGGAATTTAAGCAATGGAGATTGACCAATTTGGTTTCTCAAAAGCAAAGCGGTTATGTCGCTATCGGAATCAAGGTTTTGTTGGGTGATTTTTATACGGACAAAGCCAGATTATTGGCCGATTTGGTGCAGAAATATGCGGCAGGGGAAATTCGTTTGTCATTAAGACAGAACATTTTGATTCCATATGTAAAAGAAGAACTGGTTCCGTTTTTCTATGTCGAATTGCAAAAATTGGGTTTCGCCGAAATTGGCTACAATAGGGCTTTGGATATTACGGCATGCCC
>JAJRSY010000164.1 GCA_024278565.1 Bacteroidota bacterium | reverse complement strand
TTTTCTCACGATCAATGGACTGATCCCCAAAAAAAAAGGACCGCCCGATCGCAATGTCTCCACAATATGTCTATGAACTTCTTCTTACCAAACCCCAGGACCGAAGCCCCAAAGCGGGTGCAAATATAAGAGGGTTTTTTAAATTAAAAAGTTTATTTCAATCTTTTTTAAAAAAACTTAACAACGCTATATTCAACTTGCTAAAACCTAGAATCTTATACCTCCTTTAAACCCTAAAAAAGGGTACTAAATATAATCTATTTATTGGATTTGAGCAAATTTTTGTTTAAAAAAACCGCTGCCAACTAAGTCAATAACCTCGTGGACCTGCCAGCCATGCCGTTCGGCAGACAGGTAAACCGGCTGGCAGGCCCCCGAGGCATGAAAAAGAAAATACCCTAATCATTTCGGTGCAAGCCCGCCTGCTCGGTCGGTCGGCATCGGGTAACTAAACCTCCCGAAGTTTCGGGAGTGGTTGTAAACCACACGCAATACGATTAACCAAAGCAACACCATCTAGAGCAAGGAGAGGCTTACCCTAAAGCCCACTCTATTATATACCCCTTCCACTTTAAAACCCGAAATTTCCGCTTGCCTAAAGGCCGGCAGGCAGGCTTGCTCTTTTTCCGCCGATCGGCGTTAAAATTTATCGCCGTAGCTACGGCTATGATTTGCCAACGCTCCAGCTAGCTCGTTCGCTAAAAATGTCTGCAAGACATTTTCTTAACGCTCCGCCCTGCCTTGCTCGCCGAAAAAATAGACTGCCCGTATTCTCCCTAATTTTAAAATGGAAGGAGTATACTAAAGAAAAGGAAGCCCAAGAAACCTATCATTATATATTGCCCGCATGGATCCAACATACTATCTTTGCCCACTTTATTGTAAGCGAATATAACATGATTAAAATCACATTACCTGACGGTACTATTAAGGAATATAGCAAGGGCAGCACACCAATGACCATTGCAAAAACCATCAGTGAAGGCTTGGCCAGAAATGTAATCTCGGCTAAATTCAACGATACTACTGTTGAGACCACAACCCCACTACAAGAAGATGGCTCTTTAGTACTTCACACATGGGGCAGCACCGAAGGCAAAAAAACGTTTTGGCACTCCACCTCCCACATCGTCGCACAAGCCCTTGAAGAATTGTACCCTGGCGTAAAATTGACCATTGGCCCTGCCGTGGAAAATGGCTTTTACTATGATATTGATCTGGGCGAACAGGTGCTTTCTGAAAATGATTTTCCGAAAATCGAAAAAAGAGCGATAGAGATAGCACGAGGTAAACATGATTTTAAGATGCGTTCGGTTTCAAAAGCAGATGCCCTAGCTCTCTATAAATCGCAAAATAATGAATACAAGGTTGAGCTTATCGAAAATTTAGAAGACGGCACCATTACGTTCTGCGACCACGATACGTTTACCGACCTATGCCGTGGAGGCCACATACCCAATACGGGCATCGTAAAGGCCATTAAAATATTGAGCGTTGCCGGAGCTTACTGGCGCGGTGATGAAAACAAGAAACAACTAACCCGTGTTTATGGAATTTCATTTCCGAAACAAAAAGAACTTACCGAATATTTGGAACTCTTGGAGGAAGCCAAAAAAAGGGACCATAGAAAGTTGGGGAAAGAACTCGAACTCTTCACTTTCTCACAAAAAGTCGGACAAGGACTTCCGTTATGGCTACCTAAAGGCGCAGCACTTCGTGAACGTTTAGAGCAATTTTTGAAAAAAGCGCAGAAAAAAGCAGGGTACGAAATGGTAATCACTCCGCATATAGGTCAAAAAGAACTTTATGTGACCTCAGGGCATTATGAAAAGTACGGCGCAGATAGCTTTCAACCTATTAACACACCGAAAGATGGTGAAGAGTTTTTATTGAAACCGATGAACTGCCCACATCATTGCGAGATTTACAACAATAAGCCCTATTCCTATAAAGACCTGCCTAAACGTTTTGCTGAATTTGGCACAGTGTATAGGTACGAACAAAGTGGCGAACTTCACGGTTTAACACGTGTTAGGGGTTTCACGCAAGATGATGCGCATATTTTTTGCACCCCTGATCAGGTTGATCAAGAATTTAAAAACGTTATAGATCTATCTATCTATGTTTTACAGTCTTTGGGTTTTGATGATTTTAAAGCTCAGGTTTCAATACGGGACATGGACAACCCGGATAAATATATAGGTGATGTCAAAAATTGGGAAATAGCGGAGCAAGCCATTATCAACGCGGCCGAGGACAAGGGATTGGATTATGTAATTAAAAAAGGCGAAGCTGCCTTTTACGGTCCTAAGCTAGACTTTATGGTTAAGGATGCGCTCGGCAGAAATTGGCAATTAGGCACCATACAGGTTGATTACACCCTACCTGAACGCTTTGATCTAACCTACAAAGGGGCTGATAATCAATTACATAGGCCAATAATGATTCATAGAGCACCTTTTGGCTCTATGGAGCGGTTTATCGCCCTGTTATTGGAGCATACTGGGGGGAATTTTCCGTTATGGCTGATTCCTGAACAGGCTATTGTACTACCAGTAAGTGAGAAACATGAAAAATATGCCGAAAAAGTTTTAGAATTACTGAAAAATAACGAAATTCGCAGCCGTGTTGACAGTAGAAATGAAACTGTTGGCAAAAAAATACGTGAAGCTGAAATGAACAAGATTCCTTTTATGCTGATTGTTGGGGAGAACGAAGAAGAGGCAAACACCATATCTGTACGCCGCCATGGAGGGGAAGACCTAGGAGCAATTTCGATAAATGATTTTACGAACTTGGTCAATACAGAAATAAAGAGTACCTTAAAGTCTTTTTAAAAGAATATTAAGTTTAACTAAAAAATATACGTCATAGCAATTAGAAAGAGGTTTAGGCCCCAACCTAGAAGGGAAAATAAAAATCCCCATAAAATCAACCAAAGAATTATTTCACCGAATGTTCGATTGGTAGGTGACAACGTGGAGGTAGGTGTTTACCCATTGGCCGAAGCCATGGCTAAGTCAGAAGAGCTAGAGCTAGATTTGGTTGAAATATCACCGAAGGCAGATCCACCGGTCTGTAAGATAATCGATTACAAAAAGTTTCTTTACGAGCAAAAAAAGCGCGAAAAGGCAATGAAGGCAAAAGCCTCAAAGGTAGTTGTCAAAGAAATCAGGTTCGGCCCGAATACAGACGACCATGATTACGAGTTTAAAAAGAAGCATGCCGAAAAATTTTTAAGAGACGGTGCCAAATTAAAGGCCTATGTTTTTTTCAAAGGACGTTCAATAGTTTATAAAGATAAAGGTGAAATACTGTTATTGCGTTTGGCATCTGAGTTGGAAGAAGTAGGAAAGGTTGAACAGATGCCCCGTTTGGAAGGAAAGCGAATGACGATGTTCATTGCCCCGAAAAATAAAAAATAATTGCTTCGTGCCCTATTGATAGTGGTGCAACAATAAAAGGACTTTAGAACACTGCCTGCTTCGTGGGCAGTTTCAACATAAGTAAGTGAGATAATCAAATAAATAGGAAGAAAATGCCTAAACAGAAGACAAAATCCAGTGCAAAGAAGCGTTTCAAGCTAACAGGCTCTGGTAAAATCAAGAGAAAGCACGCTTTTAAGAGTCATATTTTGACGAAAAAATCTAAAAAGCGTAAGCTAGCGTTAACCCATTCGACCTTGGTGCACCAAGCCGATGTTAACAACATTAAAGAACAATTACGTTTAAAGTAATTGTTTCATAGGTAATTTATTAACCATGGAGTTGGGCTTAAATCAAGTGTCGGTTACTGGCCGCCTACTACAAAAAAATTAAAATTATGCCAAGATCAGTAAATGCAGTAGCTTCAAGAGCCCGAAGAAAAAAGGTGATGAAGCAGGCCAAAGGTTATTTCGGAAGACGTAAAAACGTATGGACGGTAGCCAAAAATGCGGTAGAAAAAGCGATGTTGTACGCTTATAGAGACCGTAGAAACAAAAAAAGAACCTTTCGTGCCCTATGGATCACCCGTATCAATGCAGGTGCCCGTTTGCACGGAATGTCTTACTCACAGTTTATGGGCAAGGTAAAAGCCAAAAATATCGAGTTGAACCGAAAGGTACTCGCCGATTTAGCAATGAACCACCCAGATACTTTTAAAGCGGTCGTCGACCAAGTAAAATCGACCAAGTAAAATAGATTTTTAACTATTTCTCACTTATAGAAAATCCGATTTACCTTTATTTAGGTAAATCGGATTTTTTATTGATGCCATACAACTACGCTCAACTCGTCTCTATTTTATCAATCGCTGCTTTGAATTCAGACCAATTTATTAACTCCATCATTATCATAACCGTCGATTAGCTATGACCCAACTAGACCTCTGAAGAAACCATTTATTTCGGCTTCTTTTAAAAGTTTTAGTATTTTGTTCTTTTCAAGTTTTCGGTCATTGTTCTTATCAAAAAAACCGAATGCGTCTTAAGAGCCTGTTTAAGGGTTTTCGAAATGATTGGTACTCAGAATTTTTACGCTTATCAATTCTGACCATAAGAAATATTCAAACAAATTTTTCCGCTGGGTTTTTGGGGGATTAATAGCCTTTAAGAAGCTCTATCAGCCTAGAACTATCTTGAGTAACTACAGCAAAACGCTTATTTTCTTTCTTGGTGGTAAATGTGACCGCTTGTCCTGGAGCGGTATTATAAAGTGTTCCAAATGATGTAAAACGTATGCCCGATCCATAATAAAACGGTATTTTTCGTATACCAATAGTGTCCTTTCTGATATCATTCATATTCAGCCTTTTCTTTATCAGCCCAACGCCAAATGAAATAGTAAGGATGCCTTCCTTAATTTCAATGACCATTTTGTAGAAAAGAGCTATTGCCACTAAACAAAGCAACTCAAAAAAAATCAATGGTTTTAAAGTTATAAGCTTTCCCGGCTTACCCCATTTCATTATATATGAAAGAAATAAGAAGATCATCGAGACCGCCACTAGAACAATGATGGCTTTATAATACTGATTTTCTTTGTAAATTTCCCTGCGCCAAGAGCGCAGGGCGTTTTCTTCAATGCTGTGCATTGATCATGTATCGAATAACCTGAGCTGTTTTACATCATCCGCCCTTCCCTGATTTTCGATATATTTCTCGATTATTCTTCTGTCACCCC